>JANMDS010000417.1:0-3408 GCA_031376405.1 Betaproteobacteria bacterium | reverse complement strand
GGCCAGATGCGATGGTCACGCGCAAAGCCGACACCTTCGGCGGGCTCACACCCGCTCACGCCGCCTGGCCGCAACTCACGGTCGCATGGGATCGCTATGCCGAGGAAATGTGCAAACGCTTCAGCGAGCCCGCGCTGCGGCGCGACAGCTTCGCCCGGCATTTGCGCGCCTCAAACAACCCCGCCGAGATCGAATCCATGATCCAGTTCTACGCCACGCCGCGCGGCGAAAAGTGGCAAGCAGCCGAAAAACGCGCGACACAATTGATGCTTGACGAGGTTGCAAAGCGCCAGGACGCGTTGCAGATGTCGCTGTACGCAGCCTATGTTGAGACGCAGGATCGGGTGTACAAGGCGTTTAGCGAGGCGGAGGCGAGGAAGAAACGTTGAGGCGCAAAACGGACGGCGCGGATCTTGTCTGGTGTCGCGATGCGGAATTTGGGCAATAGTCGCCTGCCTACAACGACACTACGACTTTGTTTGACGTTTCAACGTCTCTGTTCGGCGCGTTGTGTATTTTTGCCACTTGCGGGCGAGACTGCCTTGCGCGCGTTCATGAATTGATTGGCGGCCGCAACGATGGGAGCATCGCTGCCGAGAGCGATTCCAGGCATCAGGCCGGCAACTCCGTTTTTCAGCGACTCCGCCTTGATCACTTCCGATTGACTGACCGCCCTGGCGGCGGCAAGCCATGGTGTTGACCAGAATCCACTTGGATCATTCTTCGCAAGTTGCCTGAGAATCGACTCCGCATCGGGAAGACAACTGATGTAGCTAAAGCTCAACCGCAGAATCAATCGTGATGCCGGGAGCGAATCGAGTCTGGCGGATAATGGCGCACGCATTACCTTGCCCACTGACGCTGACATCTCTGGCCAATTCTGACGTGATTGAGCTATCGCCATATTGCCATCAATCAATTCGCCAAGTGCCTCACGCGTGCCCTCAGCGTTTAAAAACGGAGACATGTGCGAGTTCATTGCCTCGAAGAATCCTGCAACGTCCACTTCCGACAAGCCGCCTGAGAATCGTTTTCCGGTTCTGAGAAAGTTTATCTCCTCCGTCAGCCATCTATTATTCCATTGAGCCTGCGTACCACTATGCTTGGGCGGGAAATCGGGACTGCCTAGCGCTTTTTCATATGCCGCGATGGCGCCCTGCTTGTTATTCATGGCAAATTGGTAGGTATCGGCCACCGCAATCTGCCCGAGCCAATTGCGGTAGCTAGCCGCCTTGGAAAAAGCACGCACAGCGGCTTCTGGATCTTTCAGTTGGAACCGCAGCGCCATGCCGAGTGAAAAATATTTTAAGGACATGTCAAAGTTTTCTGGCGTCACGCTCATTTCTTGCGCCAGTACTTCGACTTTTTCGAGGTAGCGCGCCAACTCCACCGCGAAAAGATTTGGGTCCCATTTTTTGTCTCGCAAGCCCTTTAAATTCAAGGCGCGAATGTAATCATAGTTCGGTTGAATCCGTTGGGTCTGGAGATTGAGCGCTTCTTTCCTTTCCACTTTTTTCCAATACGCGACGGTACCCTTTGGGCCGGCAGCAAGCGCGATGCTATCTTCCAGATCCTTAGCGAGCAATTTGTAGTTCTGGGTTTCAATGCGCCCGGCGGTATGCAGTGAGGTTAGGGCATTCAATGCGGCTTTCCAGACTTCAGTCGATGGATACTGTTTCAGCATTTGCAAGATTCTCGCATTCGGTGGGGTGATGGCATTTGAAAGCTCGGCAATCAGCAAGGGCACACCTGCCGGATGTTTTCTCGCGCCAAGGAATTCAGCAACCATATTGGGACGGTCAAGGGTAGACGGATAACGCGGGGCCAATCCTGCCAGCGCGTCCTCGATATCCGATAGATGGGTGTTGAAAATTTGCTCAAAGGAAGGCTCCCGGATATCGGTGGCAGCCCTGATTCGGGCTGCATGCAGTTCGAACATCTTTCTGGTTTGGTATCGCAGGAATATTGAGCGTATCGCTTTGCCAAGTAGCGGATCGTCGAAATTGGCAATAGCGATGTCTTCGATCTCAGCCGGCAACAGATGGATGCCTTCGTAGTACATGCCTTGCAGGAATAGATGGAAAACAGCGACGTTTCCCTGCGCGATGATCTTCCTGAACCCTTCGGTGTCGACTTTTCGACCCATCTCCCGGGCGGCATTCTCCGAAATGATGTTGTCGCCAGCCAAATGCTTCGCGGGTTGAGCTACGCAGGTGTCTGGAACGAGCATCGCCAACATCACCCCACAGCCACCAACAAATCTGCAACAAGCGCCTAAGGTGCTTTGCATAAATTTCTCGCTATTTTCGTTTCGCTTTAATTGGCTGTTTGAGTTCCACGGGTTCTACCGAAATGCCCGTCACAGTCGGCGCGGTCGCGCAGCACGTTGAGACGGTAGCTGCCGGCCCGACTTTGTTGACGAGTGATTTCACGCCATACGTACCGTAGTGGTCTTCCATGTAAGTCACATAGCCATCGCCGCGTTTTGTCGTGAGATTTCGCAAGTGCCGCATCACCTCACTGTCGGGCGCAAAACAAGTGCCACTACTGACGTCCGGTGGGAGACGCTCACATTGGCCGGCCAGCAAACGAATCAACTCCTCTTGCAGCACTATCTGTTCGTCAAGGTTTGGAGCGGCGGTGAGGACTTTATCGATGTCGTCCTTCCAACGACGCAATTCGGCAAGTTTTGCCACGCCTTCACCCCAGCGCTGCAAGCGGATGATTTCGCCGTGTTCTGGCCAGGTCAGGTTTCTGACCGTTTGATAACCTGGCGCGTAGACCCGTACGACCGGTGGTGTCTTCGTATCTGGTTCCCATTCCTCGAACGGCGAAAGCAGTACACGCCATGGGGAAACGAAGAAGGTTCCCCGCCCCATGTCGAAATCAGGCTGCTTGAGTTGCAATGCGCTGCGCCGCGTTCCGTCAGCTTTGCTGCGCAATGACCATTCGATTCCAACAACTGCCGGGAAGACCGACTCTCCGGTCATTGCATCGACCAGAAAGCCTTTGCCAGAGCGCCCCGGAAGATGATTGAGACCAAGTAGTTTTGAACCGTTTGCACCGAGTTTCATTTTTTCCTCTTGAAGCGCGATCGTCAGTTGCGGCATGGATTTCCATTGCTCAAGCTCTGATTCCCAGCGCATTGTGGACTGCAACTTTGCAAGCGCATCAACATAGGGCTTTGAAAGCTGCGGACGCGGCACCAACTGGAGCACTTTGCCTTGCCATTGAGGCACACCGAGTATGGGCGTGTACCCGCCCGAAGGAGATGGCTCGCTATACACATCTAGCGGCAGGTATCCGGGCACAAACACCAGGAGTTGCGGAGAATGGAATGGGTCGGCTATTCCATTGGCGATCGTCCTCGGTACCGTGTTGCGGGTTCTGCCGCTCGAGACCGTGCTG
>JANMDS010000398.1:0-11806 GCA_031376405.1 Betaproteobacteria bacterium | reverse complement strand
ACCCACCCTTCCCCCAATTGCACTCGAAAGTATTGATCGGTGGTGATTTGGCGCAGTTGTCGCACCGCTTCGCGGGTGCGGGTAGCTGGGGGAAGTGGCAAATTATTGTGGCTTAGCCAGCGGCGGAAGCGCTCGATGCTTTGGGCTTCACTGCAGTTGCGAAATACTTCAATCGAAATCGGCCCTGTTTGGGCTGCAGATTCGGTGAGCGCGTTGATGAGTTCAAGCGCGGTTTGCTGCAAGGAAATGCTGCGTAAGAGCGCCGTACGATACGTGGGGAAGTGCTTTTCGAGCGCTGGCAACACATCAAGCCGTAACGCGTTGCGCTTGAAGCGACGGTTGCTATTGCTGTCGTCTTCGATATGCGTGAGCCGGTGCAAAGAGACGTAGGCTGAAATTTCTTCGCGCGTCACGCTTAACAAGGGCCGCCATAACCCCGGTTTACCTTGCGACGCGGGCGTAAACGCAGGCATCGCGGCGAGCCCGCGTGTGCCGGCACCGCGCACTAGTTGCAGAAAAAATGTTTCGATCTGGTCATCTGCGTGATGCCCCAGGGCAACGATCGAGTTCGGTCCGCAGATCTGGTTAAGCGCATCGTAGCGGGCATCGCGCGCAGCCGATTCAACACTCACGCGCGGACCGATTGCCACGCTAACATGGATAATTTTCAAAGAAACGCCAAGCCCAGAACAAAACGTTTCGCAAAACGCAGCCCAAGCATCGGCGTGCGCGCTTAAACCATGGTGAACGTGCACAGCGCGCAGTTTTTTTGAGAAAGGAGAAGCGTGTAGCGCATGCAAGAGCGCCACTGAATCGCGCCCGCCCGATAACCCGACTACGATTTCACCAGCCGTTCCTGCACACTGCTCCTGTCCGAGTGCGAGCGAGGGCAACAAATTGCGATCAGCCTTTGGATTCGGCTTTGGCAGTCGTGCCGTAGCCGGAGAGCCGTTCGCGGCGGGCAGAAAGCAATTTTTCTACAGGCAAATCGGCTACAGCATCGTAGGCTTCTTCAAGTGCAACTTTTAAATTCGCCATCATTCCAGTCGGATCGCGGTGCGCGCCGCCCAGTGGCTCACCAACGATTTCATCAATTAATTTCATTGCTTTTAAGCGCGGTGCAGTGATGCCTAACGATTCAGCAGCCTCACTCGCCCGCTCCGCACTTTTCCATAAAATAGAGGCGCAGCCTTCGGGGGAGATAACGGAATAGGTCGCATATTCCAACATCAACGTGGTGTCGCCCACGGCAATGGCAAGCGCGCCGCCGGAGCCGCCTTCGCCAATTACGGTTACGATTATTGGCACGCGCAAGCTGGCCATTTCATACAAGTTGCGCCCGATGGCTTCCGATTGCCCTCGCTCTTCTGCACCCACGCCAGGGTACGCGCCAGGGGTATCAACGAACGTGAAGACGGGCAAGCCAAATTTTTCGGCAGTTTTCATCAAACGCAAGGCTTTTCGATAGCCTTCCGGCCGGGGCATGCCGAAATTGCGAGCAATTTTCTCTTTTGTATCCCGACCTTTTTGGTGACCGATGACTACGCACGGATGCCCATTAAAGCGGGCGAGCCCGCCCACAATTGCCAAATCGTCGGCGTAGGCTCGGTCGCCATGCAGCTCTACAAAATCGGTGAACAGGGATTCGATGTAATCAAACGTATACGGCCGACGCGGGTGGCGGGAGAGCTGGGAGATGTGCCACGCCGTCAGGTTTTTGAAGATCGATTTTGTTAAGTCAGTATTTTTCTTCTGTAACCGCTTCAATTCATCGGCAATATCCACCGGCGAACCATCGTGCACCGCTTGCAGCTCGTCAATTTTTTCTTGGAGCTCCGCGATCGGTTGTTCAAAATCTAAATAGCCTGGTTTCATTATGTAAAAGTGTCCAATTTTTGGGAGATAAATCGTAAAACGGGCCGCTTTTGCGCCGCAGGTAATAGGGCAAATTACGCCCGACCGTAGATATCATCAAAGCGAATGATGTCGTCTTCCCCAAAATAGTTGCCCACTTGGGTTTCAATGATCGCGACAGGTTTGTCCGTTTTGTTCTCCAATCGGTGCTTGGTGCCAACTGGAATGAATGTTGATTCACCGGATTTTAAGGTGCGCACCTGATCGCCATTGGTAACAGTGGCAACGCCATCGACGACCACCCAATGTTCGCTGCGCTTGTGGTGTAGTTGCAGGGAAATAGACGCGCCAGGGTTAACGCTCAGACGCTTCACTTTGCAGTCGTCCCGATCCTCCAAAATCGTGTAGCTGCCCCAGGGCCTGCGCACCGTTAGATGCAGTTTGGTCAGTTTAGGCTGCGTGAGCTTGAGCGATTCGGTAATTTTCTTTACATCCTGCGCTCGGTCGGTGTGGGTCACCAGGATGGCGTCGCCCGCATCCACAATAATCGCATTGCTCACACCCACTACGGCAACCGTTCGCACGCTATCGACGAACACATTTTCACAATCAACCAAATGGTGGCCTTCGGCACGGTTACCCTTCGCGTCTGGCTTTACGGTATTGGCTAGTGCGGGCCATGCCCCCACATCGCTCCAGTCGAAACGCGCGCGCACCATCGCCACATTCATGGCTTTTTCCATCACCGCGTAATCAATTGAAATCGCAGGGCACTGCTCAAACGCGGCTTTATCGAAGGTAATTTCGTTCCCGCGCACTTTTGATGCGGCCAGCGTGGCTCCTGCAGCTTGCAATACCTTGGGAGCGAAAGCCTGCATTGCAGCCAAAAGCTCCACGACGGGGAAACAGAACATTCCAGAATTCCAGGTGTAGGTACCAGCGGCTAGGTAACGTTGCGCATCAGCCAGTGGCGGTTTTTCCACGAACCGCGCCACTTTAAACGTATCGGGCGCGATCTCTTCGCCCTGCTGCAAATAGCCGTAGCCCGTTTCCGGTTGCGTAGGCGCAATGCCAAAGGTCACCAAAGCGCCTGCCTTTGCAGCAGCGTCAGCCGCTGCGACGGAACGTGCGAAGCCTTGCACGTCGGAAATTAAATGGTCTGCCGCAAGCACAAGCAAACGCACATCCTCCCCATACCGTGCTTGCGCCCAAAGCGCTGCGGCGGCCACGGCAGGCGCGGTATTGCGCCCCACAGGCTCCAGCATGTACTGGACACTTCCCGTATCTTCCATCGCCGAAATAGCCTGTTGAATGAGGAACCCATGCCCTGTGCCCGAAACAAAAACAATCGGCGCCTCGGGGGCAACGCTGCGGGCGCGACGGATGGTTTTAGCGATCAGCGAATCGCCATCGGGCAAGCGCATGAAGGGTTTTGGAAATCCCTCGCGTGACGCAGGCCAAAGCCTGGAGCCTGCGCCACCGCAGAGTATGACGGGAATCATCATGCCTAAGATGTCCGATGTGTAAATGAGATAATCCGAGTTTACGCCCGCTCTTTTGCGCAATCCTCGCTCTTTATGTCTCTCGCTACGATTCCCGAACTTATCGCTGAGCTCCAAGCCGGCCGCTTCATTATTCTTGTTGACGAAGAAAGCCGCGAAAATGAAGGCGATTTAGTCATTGCCGCGCCCTTTGTTACCCCAGAAGCGGTGAACTTTATGGCGAAATTTGGTCGTGGCTTAATCTGCATGACTGTGACAGGGGAACATGCAAAGCGACTCAATCTTGCCCCGATGGTCTCGCGTAATGGCACAGTGCATGGCACCAATTTCACCGCGTCCATTGAGGCTGCAACCGGTATTGCAACAGGTATATCGGCTGCAGACAGGGCCCACACGATCAAAGTAGCCTGCGCCCCCAATTCCCAGGCGGCCGACATCGTACAGCCAGGACACGTATTTCCGCTCATCGCACAGGACGGCGGTGTGCTCATGCGGGCGGGCCACACCGAGGCCGCTTGCGATCTGGCGCGGCTCGCAGGCTTTGCGCCGGCCGGTGTCATCTGCGAGATCATGAACGACGACGGTACGATGGCGCGTTTGCCCGAGCTGGAGACGTTCGCAGCCCTTCACAAACTCAAAATTGGCGCGATTGCCGATTTAATCGAACATCGGGCGCAGCACGAGCGGCTGGTAGAAAAAGTAGCAATGCGGGAAGTTCGAACCGCTTGGGGCCAATTTACCCTCCACGTTTTGCGCGAAAAATTATCTAACGCCACCCACCTAGCGCTCGTACAGGGCAATCCGATCATCGAGGAAGAAACCCTCGTACGTGTGCACGAACCGCTCTCCGTAATGGATTTGCTGGATGAAACCTCTAACGTTCACTCTTGGCCGGTTGGTAAATCACTTACCCGGATCAGCAAAGCAAAGGCTGGCGTGGTCGTGCTTTTGCATCAATCCGAAACGGCCGATGCCTTGGCGAAACGCGCCGTGGCCGACGCGCCGCTCAACGCCCACAAAATGGACTTACGCACCTACGGCATCGGCGCGCAAATTTTGCGCGAGCTAGGCGTCGGCAAAATGCGCGTGTTGGCTAAACAGCGGCGCATGCCTTCGATGGGTGGATTTGGATTAGAAGTAGTCGGATACGAGGAGCCGTAAAAAATGAAGGTCATTACGCTGAAAGCCAATGGTGCGGGCGTGCGCCTGGGAATTGTGCAAGCGCGCTTCAACGAAGCCATTACCAATCAATTACTTGCGGGCGCCACGCGTGCCATCAAAGAAGCAGGTGTGAGCGATGAGGATACGCTGCTTGTAAAAGTGCCAGGCGCGCTAGAAATTCCTTTTGCGCTCAATGCCCTGATCGAGTCTGGCGAAGTGGATGCTTTAGTCGCGTTGGGTGCGGTCGTTAAGGGCGACACCTACCACTTCGAAATAGTTTGTAATGAGTCAGCTGCGGGCATTAGCCGGGTTGGTCTCGACCACGGTGTAGCCATTGGCAACGGCGTACTCACTACCTACACCGAAGCGCAAGCCCTTGAACGCGCCGAGCAAAAAGGCTATGAGGCTGTGCTGGCAGCGCTCGAATTGATGGACTTAGACGATGCGATTTCAGAGGCACTTGATGACTGAGCCGATTCCCGATATTCCGCCTTCAAAAATCGCGGTAGACGACACACCCATCGCATTTAAGTCTGCGCGCGCGCGCGCACGTGCGCTTGTGGTGCAGGGCCTCTATGCACTGGAAATGAATAAAAATGATCCAGCGCACGTGCGTATCGATATTGAAGGGACTGATGATTTCCGCAAATGCGATAAAGAACTTTTTCGGGCCGCGTGGGCTGGTGTTGTGCCTGCGCGTGCGGATTTAGAAGGCTTGTTTGTGAATGAGTTGGATCGCCCGCTCGCTGAAACATCACCCATTGAGCGAGCGATTCTGACGCTCGCTACTTGGGAATTACGCGACCGAATTGATGTGCCGTTTAAGGTGGTGATCAATGAAGCGGTGGAGTTAACCAAACACTACGGCGGCACCGATGGCCACAAGTACGTGAATGGCGTGTTGGACAAGGTTGCGCCAAATTTGCGCGCGATTGAGTGGGCGCATCACAAAAAGCGTGACTGAATTTGAGCTTATAGAAAAGTATTTTCGTCGCCCCGCCTCGCGCGCTGTGTTAGGCGGGGGAGATGATTGCGCTTTGGTGCAAATACCGGCCACGCAAAACCTCGCTGTCACCACCGATATGTTGGTCGAAGGTAGACATTTTTTTGCCGGTGCGGATCCGTATCGGCTTGGTTGGGAATGCTTGGCGGTGAACCTTTCCGACCTTGCCGCCATGGGCGCAACCCCGCGCTATTTCACCCTCTCGTTCGCATTGCCGAAAGCAGACGCGGCTTGGCTTGAACCGTTTTCTTGCGGGCTGTTTGCGTTGGCAGATAGACATGGTGTCGAAATCATCGGAGGTGACACCACGGCAGGCCCACTCACTATTTCAATTGCTGCCATGGGCGAAGTGCCGCCGCTCAAAGCACTCAAACGCAGTGGCGCAAGAGTGGGCGACGAAGTGTGGGTCTCCCATGAAATTGGTGGGGCTGCGCTACGACTTTATGCGTGCTGGGGTAAAACGACAATTCCGGAAGCGCATGCCGAAGCACTCAAGTTGCGTATGGAAATGCCGGAACCACGGATTGCACTCGGCGAATTTTTGCGCGACTTCGCGCATGCTGCGATTGATATTTCCGATGGACTGTGTGGGGATATGGCTCATATTTTGCGTGCCTCTAATGTTGGGGCACAAATTCATTTAAGCGCAATTCCAGTGCCGAATTCGTTACACGAAAAATTACTCGGCGTGGAACGCGAAATGGCCGTCAAACTCACTCTTTCCGGCGGTGACGATTACGAACTTTGCTTCACTGCGCCACCAAGTGCACATGGAGCTATCGCCGCAAAACTAGCTGCGCTTGGCCTACGTGGTGGCGTCATCGGGCACATCGTGGCGGAGCCCGGCTTGCAAGCGTTCGACGAGCGGGGTGTAGCCCTTTCACTGCCGCAATCGTTCGATCATTTTCGCGGGTAACGGGCATGAAAAGCCAAAATACCTGCGGCGCAAAACGAGCTGTTTTACAGAATTATCTCCCCAAAAAATGAGCAATTTTGAACCCACTGCCTCCCGCCCCGATTCGCAATTTCTTGTGCGCCATCCCGCGCACTTTGTGGCACTCGGGTTTGGTGCTGGCCTCGCGCCCAAAGCGCCGGGCACGCTCGGCGCCCTGCTCGGTTGGTGGCTAGGCAGGCAGGCACTTGAACACGCCACAACGCTCGGCTACATTGCCATTTTGCTCGCCGGATTTTTAGTTGGCGTGTGGGCGTGCGCCATTGCAGGCAAAGGCTTAGGCAAACCCGACCACGGTGCCATCGTGTGGGACGAAGTGATCGCGATGATGTTGGTGGTACTGTTTGTTCCCGGTTCGTTCGTGTCGCAATTTTTCGGCTTTTTACTCTTTAGATTTTTCGATATCGTAAAACCGCCTCCCATTGGTTACTTTGATCGCACTTTTAAAAATGGTTTCGGCGTTATGTTCGACGATATTGTTGCGGCCGGTTTAAGCTTGCTCGCGCTGAGTTTCTGGGTTCGGTGGTGAATGGCGAAGTTGTGGCGTGGGTGTTGTTCGCCGCTTTCTTGCATGCCTTGTGGAATGCACTTTTAAAAAATGGCACTGACGTCGCCACTGATTCGGTGGCGATGTGGGTGGGCGGTTCGATTGCGGTAACACCATCATTGTTTTTTCTTCCCCTGCCGCAAGGCGAAGTGTGGGGCATCCTCGGGCTTTCGGTTGCGGTGCACGTAGCGTATTACGTCACGCTCGTGGGAGCGTATACAGGCGGTGCGCTCTCGGTGGTGTATCCGATCATGCGCGGCTTCGCGCCCGCGTTGGTGGCCCTCGGCTCGATCCCACTTCTGGGCGAAACTTTAACGAATTCTCAAGTTTTGTCTATCGCACTCATCAGTGCGGGCGTACTCACGATTAGCGGCGTTTGGCGCATGCAACACGCTGTTTCCAGTCGGGCGTTGGGCTATGCGCTCCTTACAGCCGTGCTGATTACGGCGTACACCATGATTGACGGCAAAGGTGCGCGGCGCGCGCCTTCGCCCTGGTCCTACGCGGTGTGGCTCATGTTCTTGCAAGGCTGGGCCGTACTTGCCACTGCACTATTGCTTCGCCGCAATACTGGTGCAGTCGTTCGCAACTTCGTGAATCTGCGCGGCGTGTTTGCCGGTGCGGTTTCGATACTCTCGTACGGCATTGCGCTCTGGGCGATGACCCGCGCGCCCATCGGCTTAGTGGCCGCGTTGCGCGAGACCTCGGTGCTCTTCGCAACAATGCTTGGGGCATTGTTGTTGAAAGAACACGTGCCACTTTCGCGTTGGTTGGGTGTGGCTATTGTCGTAGTCGGTGTAGTGAGTTTGCGCATGCTGAAATGAAGATTTTCTATACCGATCATTTCGTGTTGCCCACACCACCCGGCCATCGCTTCCCGATGTCGAAATACGCGCTCTTGCGCGAACGGGTGAGTACGCTCGTCCTCACCGAAATGATGGCCGAACCCCCGGCAGCAACCGACGACCAACTCGCGCTTGCGCACGATCGCGAATACATTCACCGCGTGCAGGCCGGTGCGCTCTCCGAGAAAGAGGTACGGATCATCGGCTTTCCATGGAGTTTGGCGATGGTGGAGCGTTCGCGGCGCTCGTCCGGCGCAACCATTGCCGCCGCGCGCCACGCCCTCACCTACTGCACCTGCGGCATCAATTTAGCGGGCGGCACGCATCACGCTTTTGCCGACCACGGCGAAGGCTTTTGCGTGTTTAACGATAGCGCGATTGCAGCACGCTTGATGCAAGCGGAGTTCGGACTTAGCAAAGTACTCATCGTTGATTTAGATGTGCATCAAGGCAACGGCACCGCTCGCATTTTGCATGGCGACGATTCAATTTTTACGTTTAGCATACACGGTGAAAAGAACTACCCTGTTCGCAAAGAGAAAAGCGATCTCGATATTGAGCTGCCCGATGGCTGCACGGATGAAACCTACCTGGCCGTGCTAGCGAAGCATCTGCCGCTCCTGCTGCACGAGGTCGAACCGCAGCTGGTGATTTACCTCGCGGGTGCAGACCCGTACGAAGGGGATCGGCTTTGGCGACTCGCGCTTTCAAAAGCCGGGCTTGCGCAGCGCGATCAATTCGTTTTGGGCACACTTCACGCGGCTAACATACCTGTTACGGTCAGCATGGCAGGTGGCTACGCAGAGAACGTGGCAGACATCGTTGACATTCATTTCAACACCGTGCGCACCGCGCACGCGCTCTATGCTGGGGCATAGTTGCAACTTTTTGGGGCTTTGCTACATTGCTGGGTGTCGTCTCAACAACAACTGGAGGAAAGCATGAAATATCGTCTATTAGCACTCGCCGTATCGGCATCGTTCGCAGCGGGCGCATTCGCGCAAGCGCAACCGATCGTAGGTTTAATTACCAAAACGGAAACTAACCCCTTCTTTGTGAAAATGAAGGAAGGCGCGCAGGCGGAAGCCAAAAAGTTAGGTGTAAAGCTCATGACGGCATCGGGCAAGATCGATGGCGACACTGCCGCTCAAATCGCTGCGCTTGAAAACATGGCGAATGCCGGTGCAAAAACCATTTTGATTACGTCCTCCGGCGATGCAATCGTGCCCACGATTAAGAAAGTGCAAGCTAAAGGCGTACAAGTAATCGCACTCGACTCGCCGGTTGATGGCGCGGATGCGCTGTTCGCAACCGACAACTACAAAGCCGGTGTGTTGATTGGTGAGTACGCCAAAGCGGCGATGGGCGGCAAGCCAGCAAAAATTGCGGCGCTTGATTTGTTCCCAGGTCACCCCGTGGGCGCGCAACGCCACAATGGCTTCATGAAAGGCATGGGGCTCCCAGCACCAGACGCAAAGAGCAACGAAATTGGCAAAGATGCCGCTATCGTGTGCGCAGCGGATTCGTTCGGCGATGCGGCTAAGGGCCAAACTGCGATGGAAAACTGCTTGCAGAAAAACCCAGACATCAATGTGGTCTACACGATTAACGAGCCCGCTGCAGCGGGTGCTTACAAAGCACTGCAAAACGCCAAGAAAGAAAAAGGCGTAATGATCGTGTCCGTTGATGGGGGCTGCCAGGGCGTAAAGGATACTGCAGCAGGCAAAATCGCTGCCACCTCCCAACAGTACCCATTGAAAATGGCTGCAATGGGCGTGAAAGCGGGTTTGGATTTCGCTAAAGGCGGTGCAAAGCAATCTGGGTACGTTGATACCGGCGTTACGCTCATTGCCAACAAAAAACTTAAAGATGTATCCAGCGAAGATACCAAGAAGGGTTTGGATTTGTGCTGGGGTAAGAAGTAAGCGACCTGCTTCTTCAAAAGGAAAAAGGACGCATCGGCGTCCTTTTTTTTCGTTCAAGTGCAAATACCTGCGGCGCAAAAACAGCATTTTTTCGGAGATATCGCCCAAAAAATGCCGTTTTTGCGCTGTAGGTATTGCGACCACTAGCCCTGACTTGCGAGCCTCGCGCCTTCAGCCATGGCAGCAAATTTTGCGTAAACAATTTCCTCGTCCACTACGCCAAATCCAGCAAAGGTACCGAAGCCACAATCGCTGCCTGCGAGTACACGCGATTGCCCGACGATTTCAACAAAGCGTTTTAAGCGCTGCGCGACCAAGCGCGGATGCTCAATAAAATTGGTGGTGGAATCAATTACACCGGGGATTAGGATTTTGTCGTCGGGGATGACGTGCTTGTTGTCTCGAATATCTTCCCATTCGTGGGCATGGCGTGGATTGCTGGTTTCAAATAAAAGCGCCTGTGGCTTGGCCTGCATCACGATCGGCAAGATTTTTGCAAGCGCGATATCGTGGTGGTGCGGCCCTTCGTAATTGCCCCAACATACATGCATGCGAACACGATCTGCGGGGATGCCAGCGAGCGCAGCGTTGAGTGCTTCTACGTGCTGCGCAATACGCCGCAGGTACGCCGCATCGCCGAGTTCGCGGTACATCATGTGCCGCCCTAAACCTAAATCTGGCGAATCGAGCTGCAAGACGAGTCCCGCGTCCACAATCGCCTTGTATTCGTGGGCCATCGCCTGCGCGAGCGCCTCGAGATAGGCATCGTCATTAGCGTAGTGATTGTTGGGTTGAAACAACGAAATCACACCGGGAGAAGCCGCGTTCATAAAACCTTCCATTGCCCCGTGTTTGGTCATCGCCGCTTTCAGGTGCGCGATATCGTCGGTAAGCGGTTGCAGTGTTTTCACTGCGATGGGACCAACACAGCAGGGCCTACGATAAGTGGGCGTGCCACCGCCTTTAGCGAGTTTTTCTAAAAACCCTGGAAACTCAAGCAAATCTCCCGGCGCACGTCTTGGGCTATCCCCGTCAAAGCCTGTAAAGCGATCTTTGATGTAGGTAGCGTAGCTAATTTTGCTCATCTCGCCATCGCACACAATATCGATGCCGGATTTAATTTGCTGCGCTACGCAGCGATCTACGGCTTCGGCCATGCAAAGTTTGAATGCATCCGCATCGAAAGACTCTCCACGTTCTTGGGCAAAAATGAAATCAACAACAGCTTGCGTGCGTGGAAGCGACCCAACGTGGGTAGTGAGTATGCGCGCTTTGGAATTAAGCATTGGAGTGATCCTAATTTTTAGTTGTTCTACGCAAGCATCGGTGGAGGCAAGACTGAAGCCCGGGCCATGAGTCCACTTGCGTCAAGCGTGCAATCGTTTTGCAACGCTGCGGCAATCGTTTCGGAATCAAATACCGCGCGTTTTCTACTATCTCCTGCAATCACGATAATGGCTTCGCACGGCAATGTGCTTCGGTTGGTAAACGCGCGGACAATGTGCCCTGGGACTGAAAAAATATCCCATTCGCCAAGCGAATGTTTCGATATCGAAGGCGCGGCGTTAATCTCGATATCGAGTGCGCCAGTTTGGCAAATGACTACCATTTTTTCGTCCAACGTAAACGGTGCACTGCCGCCGCCTGCGGGCACGCGCATCCACTCTACGGAAAAGCCTAATGCTTCGCTCACTGCTGGCGTGTGCGAACGACACTGCGACATCCCGTAGCCCAATACCGGCGCGAGTTCCCAATGTCGTTCCGCTGCGCAATCCAATGTTGCCGGTCTAAAGTCCCGTGCTGCTTTGCGTACAACACGCGCGCACATTTCCGCTACCGACCAGCGCTTGAGAGTGACAAGTTCGGACTCCGGCATGAGCGGCATTAAATCTTCTGTTGCGGGAACAGCTCCTGATTCGCCTAAATCGATTACTGTATTTTCTTTGCTGAGCCACAAACCAGTGGCCTGCGCGCGCTTTAATACTTCTGGGCTCCAGATGATGCCGCCGGTATCGTC
>JANMDS010000373.1:0-2039 GCA_031376405.1 Betaproteobacteria bacterium | reverse complement strand
CCAGCGATCGTGCCTGCGGATCTGCATCCAGAAATGCCATGAACGAAGCTGCAGATCCGCTCACCGCCGACATCACGTCCTGGCTGGCGGAGTTGCGCAGCGGCGCAGATGGTGCGAGCGCTGTCACCAACCGGCTCTATGAAGAGCTGTACGGCGAGCTGCATCGGCTCGCGCGCTCGCACATGCGCCGCGACAACGACGGCGGGGCAAGTCACACCTTGTCCGCGACGGGCCTCGTGCATGAGGCGCTGATGGCCTTCGAGAAGATCGATGCTCGAGCGGCCAAGGTCGTGGAACTGAGCTTCTTTGGTGGCCTGGAGCTGGTGGAGATCGGCCTGGCGCTGTCGGCCTCACTGGCCACCGTCAAACGCGACTGGACCGTGGCACGCGCGTGGCTGCGGCGTGAGCTGGGTGGCGCGAGCAGCATGGGCGCCGTCAGCGATTGACTGTCTGGCAGTCTGGCAGTCTGGCATCTTGGCCACACCGCGGCGGGTTGCTCAGCGGGCCGGTACCGGTGCAGCCAGGTTCCTCGCCTGTGACAGCAGGGGGGAAAACAGCGGTGCTGGCTGCGGGGCCAGTTCGTCGAGCGCCGCACGCTTCGGCTGCAGCAGCCGTGCGGCCGCTCGTGCTGACGCCAGCGCGCCCTCCAGCAGTGGCCTGCGTGCAGCGCCAGCTGCCAGAGCAACAGCGCGTGCAGCACGCGCATCAAGGACCAGAGCCTTGGCGCGAATTCGGATGCTGGCAAATCGACGGCGGTCGTCGGCCGGAAAGTTCTGCAACACTGATGCAAGCTCCTTGCGCGCCACAGCGGCGTCGCCTGCCAGCAGGTGCAGCGCAGCAGACAGCAGATCAATGGCTTGCAACGCGCGCTGGCCGGCCGTGTTGCCGGCGTCGGTGGCGAAGGCATCACGCGTCTGTTGCCGCCCTTGTTCCAGCAACCCGCGGGCCAGGCCATGACGGCCCATCAGCGACCACAGGCGCGCCTGTTGCAGCCGCATCACCGCGCGCTGGTCGCGGCAGTCCACGTCCTGTGGCAGCACCGACTGGCTGTCCATGCCGCGTTTGAGCAGCTTGATGGCGGCGCGGCCCTCGAACTGCTCATCATCGCGCTCGGCCTCGTAGACCTCGCCCACGCCACCCTGACCGAGCAGACGCGACACCCGCCAGGCACCGAATCGTTGACCGGGCAGCGCTTCGCGCTGAGTCGAGTCCAGCCCGCTGGTCGCATGCTCTGCTGCCAGCCAGGTTTCGCCAGCATGCTGCTCGTGGGCCAGCAGCGAGCGCACCTCGGCGCGTATGGTGTCGCTCGCCAGCGATGAGGCGACAAACTCGTCGCGCTGAGCCTGCGGCAAGGCCAAGGCAGCCTCGAACAGGGGCTTCACCTCGGCCCAGGCCGGTCGGGGTGGATCGGCCGCGCTGGATTCGCTGATGGCTGCCGGTTGAGCGAGGCCCGGCGGCGGCAAACCGGGCATTGACCGTGGGCCGGGGAACGTTTCAGCGCTGCACGAAGATGTACTTGACGCTGTAGTCCAGCGCAACCGGGCTGGTGATGCGTGCAGCGATGGTGCCGGTCGTGCCGTCGTACGTGCAGCTCAGGACCTGCACACCTGGCGGCAGCTGCTGCGTGACGGTGCCGCTGCCGCAGAACTCCGACTGCGAACGCGGTTTGCCAGGCAAGCCATCGACGCAGAACTCGGGGATGGACACAGCGCCCACACCGTTGACACTGGTCTGCACCACCAGCGAGTAGCTGCCCGCCGCAGGCGCCCGGCAGCTGCCCAGGCCGATGGTCACCGCGCCGCTGTTGCCCCCTGCCGTCCAGTTCAGCGACAGGGAGCTGGTGGCGATGTTGGCGTTCCACGATACGAGCGCCGAGCCAGAAGGGCTGTTGACGGTCTGCGAGCAGCTCGTCGCCCCGCAGCTGATGTTTACGCGCATCGCGTCCAGGACAGCGTCAAACCCGGTGCCATTGGCCGTGAAGTTCACCGTGAACGGGTTGGCCGCCGCCGGATCGATGCCGCGGCCCTGCATCACCGGGG
>JANMDS010000352.1:0-6104 GCA_031376405.1 Betaproteobacteria bacterium | reverse complement strand
CTGCGCTTCGCTATTCGTGAAGGTGGCCGTACCGTGGGTGCTGGCGTTGTTGCGAAGGTGATTGAGTAAGCATGAGCATGCAAAATCAAAAAATCCGCATCCGCCTGAAGGCGTTCGATTACAAGTTGATCGATCAGTCGGCAGCGGAAATTGTAGACACAGCAAAACGCTCCGGCGCAATCGTGCGCGGACCAGTTCCGCTGCCCACGCGCATTCAACGCTTTGACATTCTGCGGTCACCG
This sequence comes from Betaproteobacteria bacterium, assembly GCA_031376405.1. Taxonomy (GTDB): domain Bacteria; phylum Pseudomonadota; class Gammaproteobacteria; order Burkholderiales; family Casimicrobiaceae; genus JANMDS01. The sequence continues at coordinate 5,862 of JANMDS010000352.1, read as the reverse complement.
CATGTAAATAAAACATCACGCGATCAGTTTGAGATTCGCACTCATCAGCGCCTGATGGACATCGTTGACCCAACCGACAAAACAGTCGATCAGTTGATGAAATTGGATTTACCCGCGGGCGTTGATGTTGAAATCAAATTGCGGTAAGTAAATGCATTAATAGTTAAATACCTGCGGCGCAAAATAGGGCGGTATAGAGTTTTATCTTCCTGAAAAAACGCCGAAAGTACGAAGTAAAAAAATTGAAGCACGTTCCGGTGGGCAATCAATCGTAATTGCCCCCTGACATTAAATAAAGGAAATCGACATGAGCTTAGGTCTTGTCGGTCGCAAAGTTGGAATGACCCGTTTGTTTAACGACGACGGTAGTTCAACACCAGTAACGGTGATTGATGTGTCTTCTAACCGCGTGACACAAATTAAAACGCCGGAAACGGATGGCTACACGAGCGTACAACTCGCGTTTGGCACTCGTAAAGCATCGCGTATCAGCAAGCCACTTGCGGGCCACCTCGCAAAAGCGTCGGTTGAGCCTGCAATGATTTTGCGTGAATTTAGAATAACGTCAGAAGCGCTGAGTGAATTGAAGTTAGGCGGAGCTGTTTCCGCTGAAATTTTCAAAAGCGGCCAAAAAGTTGACGTCCAAGGCGTATCGAAGGGGCGGGGTTTTTCGGGCGTTATTTTGCGCCACAACTTCTCGTCCAATCGCGCCTCACACGGTAACTCACGCGCCCACAACACACCTGGCTCCATCTCGATGGCACAGGATCCGGGCCGTGTATTCCCAGGCAAAAAAATGGCGGGTCACTACGGAGACGCGACGCGTACGGTGCAAAATTTGGAAGTCGTGCGTGTAGACTCCGCACGTGGCTTACTGATGGTCCGTGGCGGCGTTCCAGGTTCGGATGGCGGACACGTCATCGTTGTGCCTGCAGTGAAGGGGGCATAAATGGACATCAAATTAATCGACGCTCAGGGTAAGGCGCAGGGCGCAGTATCTGGCTCCGACACTGTGTTTGGTCGCGAATACAACGAAGCATTGGTTCACCAAGTTGTGATCGCTTTTCAAGCGAACGCACGCGGTGGCAACCGTAAGCAAAAAGACCGTAGCGAAGTACGTCACTCAACCAAAAAGCCATGGGCTCAAAAAGGCACAGGTCGAGCACGCGCTGGTATGACTTCGTCGCCAATCTGGCGTGGTGGCGGTCGGGTGTTTCCTAACTCGCCCGAAGAAAATTTTTCGCACAAAGTAAACCGCAAGATGTATCGCGCCGGCGTTGCGTCGATTCTCTCGCAGTTGGTTCGTGACGGACGTCTTAGCGTATGTGACAGCTTTAAGGTTGAGACACCCAAGACAAAAGCGTTTTCAGCACAATTGAAGAATATCGGCTACGAGAATGTATTGATTGTTGTAGAAGATATTAACGAAAACTTGTTCTTGGCATCACGTAATTTGGGTCATGTTGGCGTGGTCATGCCGCATCAGGTGAATCCGCTTGCGCTGCTCGCGTTTAAGCACGTCTTGGTGACCAAAGCCGCGCTCGCTCAAATTGAGGAGGCCTTGAAATGAGTGCCCACCACGAACAACGTTTAATGACAATCCTGCGCGCTCCGATCATCTCTGAAAAGAGCACCACGATTGCCGAAGCCCACAACCAGGTCGCTTTCGAGGTTTCACCAGACGCTACCAAAGGTGAAGTGAAGGCCGCTGTTGAGCTAATTTGGAAAGTAAATGTAGAGTCGGTGCAGATTTTGAATCGCGCTGGCAAAGAGAAGCGCTTTGGTCGCTTTATGGGTCGCCGGAACCACACGCGTCGTGCGTACGTGCGTTTGGCAGCGGGCCAAGAGCTGAACTTCGGCGCGGAGGTTTAATTCATGGCACTCGTCAAAACAAAACCAACTTCGCCTGGGCGCCGCAGTATGCTCAAGGTCGTGCATCCGCATCTCCACAAGGGCGATCCGCATGCACCTCTACTGATTTCAAAATCGCGTGGATCGGGCCGTAACAACAACGGACATATTACAACCCGCCACAAAGGCGGCGGCCACAAGTGGCACATCCGGATCATTGACTTCCGTCGCAATAAAGATGGTATTCCTGCAAAAGTTGAACGAATCGAATACGATCCAGGCCGTAGTGCTCACATTGCTTTGCTCTGCTACGCAGATGGCGAACGTCGTTACATGATTGCACCGGAGGGTGTGTTTGCGGGTGCAACGTTATTGTCAGGTGCCGATGCCCCGATTAAAGTCGGTAGCACAATGCCTATCCGCAACATTCCAGTTGGTACTACGATCCACTGTGTAGAGTTGCAACCTGGAAAAGGTGCGCAGATTGCGCGCTCGGCCGGTGCTTCTGTTCAGCTTCTCGCCCGCGAAGGCGTGTATGCCCAGCTTCGGTTGCGCTCTGGCGAAATTCGTAAGGTTCACGTCGATTGCCGCGCCACGATCGGTGAGGTCAGTAACGGCGAGCACAGCTTGCGCGTTATCGGTAAGGCCGGCGCAAACCGCTGGCGTGGTATCCGTCCAACCGTACGCGGTATTTCCATGAACCCAGTGGATCACCCGATGGGTGGTCGTACGAATGGCGGTGGTGGTCAGCATCATCCGCGCTCGCCATGGGGTCAGGCTGCAAAAGGCTTGAAGACGCGCACCAACAAGCGCACTTCCAGCATGATTGTGCGCACGCGTCACCAGGCCAAGAAAGGTTAATGAGTTATGGCACGTTCAGTTAAAAAAGGTCCGTTTATCGATCACCATCTCGCCGCGAAAGTGGAGAAGGCGGTTACGAACAATGAGAAGCGGCCTATCAAAACTTGGTCACGTCGCTCGACGATCACACCTGATTTCGTCGGTCTCACGATCGCCGTTCACAACGGTAAACAACATATTCCCGTGTATGTGTCAGAAAACATGGTAGGTCACAAGTTGGGCGAATTCGCGTTAACGCGTACGTTCAAAGGCCACCCCGCTGACAAAAAAGCGGTTAAGAAGTAAAAGGAGCCGAATTCATGCAAACGCAAGCACATTTACGCGGCGCACCGATCTCGGCACAAAAGTGTCGTTTGGTTGCTGATCAGGTGCGCGGTCTACCTGTTGACCGCGCACTCAACATTTTGGCGTTCAGTCCTAAAAAAGGCGCTACGTTAATAAAAAAAGTGTTGGAATCCGCGATCGCAAACGCAGAACATAATGATGGCGCAGACATCGACGAATTGCGCGTAAGTGTAATTTGGGTCGATAAAGCGCCCTCTCGCCGTGGCTTTATGGCACGTGCAAAAGGCCGTGGCGCAAGGCTAGAAAAGCAAACCTGCCATATTCACGTAACCGTTGGCACCAAGGAATAACGATGGGACAAAAAATTCATCCAACCGGTTTCCGGTTAAGCGTCTCCCGTAACTGGCAATCGAAGTGGTTTTCATCCAATAAGTCATTCGCCAAAACACTCGGCGACGACTTGAAAGTGCGCGAATATCTCGGTCGTAAATTGCGCGCTGCGAGTCTTTCGCGTATCACGATCGAACGCCCGGCAAAGAATGCGCGCATCACGATTCATAGCGCCCGTCCAGGCGTTGTTATCGGCAAAAAAGGCGAGGATATCGAAGCGTTACGCACCGATTTGCGCCGGATGATGGGATGCGAAGTTGCCCTTAACATTGAAGAGGTGCGCAAACCTGAAGTCGATGCGCAACTCGTTTCCGAGAGCATCGCACAGCAGCTAGAAAAACGTGTAATGTTTCGTCGCGCGTTAAAACGTGCCATGCAGAACGCGCAGCGTCTTGGTGCCCTAGGGATCAAGATCATGGCATCGGGTCGCCTAAATGGAATCGAAATTGCGCGTACTGAATGGTATCGCGAAGGGCGCGTGCCGCTTCATACCCTTCGTGCGGATATCGACTACGGCTTCTCGGAAGCGCGCACTACTTACGGTGTCATCGGAATAAAAGTGTGGGTGTTTAAAGGCGAGATTCTCGGCCTGAAGAACGCGTCAACTGTTTCAGCGGCTCAACCTGCAGACGCGCCAGCGCCAGCTCGTCGCCCCCGTCGCCCTCAAGGAGCAAAGAATAATGCTGCAGCCAGCTAGAAGGAAATACCGCAAGGAGCAGAAAGGCCGTAACACCGGGGTTGCAACTCGCGGAGCAAAAGTAAGCTTTGGTGATTTCGGTCTGAAGGCTACGGGACGTGGCCGTCTGACGGCCCGTCAAATCGAAGCCGCCCGCCGTGCAATTAGCCGGCACATTAAACGTGGCGGACGAATCTGGATACGCATTTTTCCGGACAAACCAATTTCCCAGAAACCTGCGGAGGTTCGCATGGGTAACGGGAAAGGCAATCCCGAGTACTACGTGGCGGAGATTCAGCCTGGTAAAGTTTTGTATGAGATGGATGGCGTACCGGAGGCTATTGCGCGCGAAGCGTTCGCACTGGCTGCAGCTAAGCTGCCAATTCGCACAACATTCGTTCACCGCTTGGTAGGGTAAGAACATGAAAGCAAAAGATATTCGTGGCAAATCGCCAGCTGAACTCGATAAAGAGCTCACGGATTTGCTGAAAGCTCAATTTAATTTGCGCATGCAAAAAGCGACGCAGCAACTCGCCAACACCGGACAGATTAAATCTGTGCGTCGCGATGTTGCGCGCGTCCGGACCGTAATGCGTGAAAAGGCAGGCACGTAATGGACGAACAAAAGCCATCAAAGCAGACTCTAATTGGTCGGGTGACGAGTAACAAGATGACCAAAACAGTAACCGTACTCATCGAACGTAAGGTTAAGCATCCTCTATACGACAAAGTTGTAAAAAAGAGCAATAAGTTCCACGTCCACGACGAAACGTCACAGTGCGGCGAGGGTGACTTAGTGGAAATCGCTCCAACTCGTCCGATATCAAAAACTAAGTCGTGGAACATAGTTCGCGTCATTGAAAAGGCAGTTGTCGCCTAATTTTTAGCTGAATGTGGCGAATCGCTTGACAAGTCCGTCACATACCAGTACATTAGCGGGCTTCCCTCAGTTTTCTCCAACATCGGAGCAAACTTAATACAGGATCCAAAACTAACCGTGTGGGCAAAGCGGATAAGTTGGAATGAATAATGATTCAAATGCAATCTGTCCTTGATGTAGCCGATAACACGGGAGCCCGTGCGGTTATGTGCATCAAGGTTTTGGGTGGATCAAAGCGTCGTTACGCGGGCATAGGCGATGTGATCAAGGTTAGTATCAAAGATGCACAACCGCGAGGCCGCGTTAAAAAAGGCGAAGTCTACAACGCTGTTGTGGTTCGCACCGCTCACGGAGTTCGTCGCGCCGATGGCTCAGCTGTAAAGTTTGATGGCAACGCTGCCGTGCTTCTAAATGCTAAGTTAGAGCCTATCGGTACGCGTATTTTCGGACCGGTAACGCGCGAATTGCGTACTGAACGATTCATGAAGATTGTTTCGCTCGCGCCAGAAGTGCTCTAGGAGTTTGTAATGAACAAAATTCGCAAGGGTGACAAAGTCATCGTGCTCGTCGGCCGAGACAAGGGTAAGCGTGGTGAGGTACTGGCGGTGGACGGCGAACGTGTTTCAGTTTCAGGTGTTAATGTCGTTAAAAAGGCCACACGTCCGAACCCGATGAAAAATCAACTGGGCGGCATCATTAGCAAAGAACTTACGATTCATATATCGAACATTTCGCTTGTTAACTCTAGCGGCAGCGCAGATGGCGCCAAGATCGAGAGGCGCGATGGTAAGAGTGTTCGTGTATTCAAGAATGCCGGCACGTTGGTAGGGGCGTAAAGATGAGTGAATCGCGTTTAAAAGAGTTTTATCGCACCGTTGTCGTTGCTGAGTTGACGAAAAAATTCAGCTATAAATCGCCG
>JANMDS010000318.1:0-3882 GCA_031376405.1 Betaproteobacteria bacterium | reverse complement strand
CCACACCATTTGGCGAATCCGCTAGATATTTTCAAAATTTGGCAAGGTGGCATGAGCTTTCACGGTGGCTTTTTGGGCGTACTCATGGGCATGTGGCTTTATGCACGCAAAACGAAACGCACATTTTGGCAAGTAACAGACTTTATCGCGCCGCAGGTGCCGCTGGGCTACGCTTTCGGACGCCTGGGAAATTTCATTAACCAAGAGCTGGTTGGTCGCCCAACCGATGCACCGTGGGGCATGGTGTTCCCCCGGGTGGACTCAATCGCTCGACACCCTTCCCAACTTTATCATGCGTTGCTCGATGGCGTGTTGCTGTTTTTGGTGTTGTGGTTTTACTGCGCAGCGCCACGGCCGATTAAGCGGGTATCGGCATTATTTTTGATCGGCTACGGGATCACCCGATCATTGGTGGAGTTTTTTCGTACACCTGATTTCAGCGTGCAGATTGCAGGATTGCCAATCACCTCGGGGCAGTTGTACAGCATACCAATGATCCTCTACGGGCTCTTTTTGTGGTTTTCAGCGGGTAACAACGCTGCAAGTGAAAAAAACGCATAGTAGTTGAAAATGCCGCGGCCGCCCCAAGGTGGTTGGGAGGGGTGCCGCAGGTGTAACATTGGTGGTTCTCTGGTTGCGCTATGGTGCGCAATCCAAATGAAAATAATGTCATGAAAATGGAAAAGCAAGACGACCTGGGCGTGCCCTTGTCGCAAGTTATTCGGCAGCGTTTGCGCGATGCAAATAAAAGTTTTTTTGCCAACGATAATATTTCAGAGTTCATCGCCGAAAGCGACATGGACGGGTTGCAGGCGGAAGTGGCAACCAAGCTTAAAAGCGTGTTGGAGAGCTTGGTGATCGACACCGAGAACGACCACAACACCAACGACACCGCCAATCGGGTAGCGAAAATGTTTGTAAAAGAGGTGTTTCGTGGGCGCTATGTGCCCATGCCGCCCTCTACTGAGTTTCCAAACGTTAAGCACTTAAATGAGCTCATGATCGTGGGGCCGATTACGGTGCGTAGTGCCTGCTCACATCACCTTTGCCCCATCATGGGTAAAGTATGGGTGGGTGTGTTGCCCAATGAACATTCAAACTTAATTGGTCTTTCAAAATTTGCGCGTCTGCTCGATTGGATTATGAGCCGCCCGCAAATTCAGGAAGAAGCCATTGCCCAAGCAGCCGATTTGCTGCAAGATAAATTGCAGCCCGACGGCTTAGCCGTGGTCATGGAAGCGGATCACTTTTGCATGGCGTGGCGCGGCGTAAAAGATGTTGATTCAAAAATGATTAATAGCGTAATGCGCGGGCAATTCCTGCGTGACGCTAATTTGCGGCGCGAGTTTTTGTCGCTCCTGAACCGTTAGGACGAAACCATGCTTGTTAGATTACTTTACGCCAGCCGCGCTCTGAAAGCGATTGATGCCGGTACGATTGAATCCGTGCTTAAACAATCCCGCATGAACAACCCGCCTGCAGGCATTACCGGCACACTTTGCGTAGGTGGCGATATTTTTATGCAGGTTTTGGAAGGCGGACGCGATCCGGTGAACGCGCTCTACAACAAAATCGTACGTGATGCGCGCAATGAACATGTAGTGATGTTGCATTACGCGGAAATCGAAGAGCGCCGCTTTGCTGGCTGGACGATGGGCTACGTAAATCTGGAAAAGCTTAATCCGACAACCCTCTTGAAATACTCCGAGCGCGCCGAGCTTGATCCGTTTGCAGTATCGGGGCGGGTTTCGTTAGCGTTGTTTGAAGAGTTAATTCTCACCGCCTCCGTGATTGGCCGCGCAGATTTGCCGAAGGCTACGAACCCGCACTAAAGCGCGAGCGCGTAGTTCAGCCTGATTTTGGCCTCGCTTAGCGCAAATCCAAGTGGGCCCAAAGTGGCTACGAAACTGATCGAACTGTTAAATCGGCACGGCTTGTTTTTTTTATTCGACGCGGCGAAAACTTCCATCGTACGTTCCCCGCGCGGGCGCAGGAGTTGCGCCTGCAGTGTGGCGCGAAAGCGAGGTGGCCCAAGCGGGCAAGAGCCGTGAAGCCACATTGAGCGGCACGAGCATGAGCGCGAGCGCGGCAACATCGCTCATGATGCCTGGCAGCAGCAACAACAAGCCTGCGGCCACTTTTTTGCCGCTCATGACCACCGAGCGCCACGGATTGGGCTCGTGCGCGGTAGCGCTGGTAAGGGCTGCCATAAATCGGGCGCGGAACTGTAAGCCCTCGGTGCGAATAAGCAGCACGCCCAATAATGCAGCGCCGAGTAACAAAACCCAGATGGAAACCGAACTGGCTTTGGCGAACTGTTGTGTCACCATTAAGTCTAGGATTGGAAGTGCAAAAATGGCAAGAATGCTTAATAACCGCATAGAAACCTCGTTTAAAAAATCTGCCAACTCGTCTGGCGGCAGCGTACCGCTTTGGCTAAAAGTGGCGTTTCAACCCATCACATTTAACCTAAATTTCATCTCACTGTACCATCGGTGGGATGAAATTGCGCGCGCGGTGCGATCATTAGTCATCGCCAAAACCAGCAATGCAACACCACGCCAACGAGAATTGAACAACGCAAGCAACTTCATTACGACCGCACCTCAATCACTTGGTTCAACACGAAAGCGCACGCTCACTATCGCGGTAAAACAAGCAAAATTTCAGGAGATAATGGTGAAAAAGTGGCTTTTTTGCGCACAGGTTCTATGGGCTTGAGTCTGGCGATGCTCGTTTCGGGCGATGCCTTTGCCCAAGCGACGGGGTTGGCAGGCGCGCTGCCGAAACAGATGAAAATACCGGCGGCGATAGAAGCTTTTCGCGCAGAAGCCTCGGCCATTAAGCCTGGGCACATTACGCTCGAACTCGTAGGCATCCCCGGCACGTATTTTTATCGGGACAAAATTAAACTCGATGCGTCGGGCACGGCTATCAAAATCGGCAAACTCGCTCTGCCGCCTGCAGGCATGGTAGAGGACGAGACTTTCGGTCGCGTAGCGGTTTACCGTGGCGGACAGCTAATTGACGTGCCATACACCGGCAGTGGCAAAGCAAATTTGACGCTTACCATGCAAGGTTGCCACGAGGAAGCAAAAATTTGCTACCCGCCGCAGCAGTTCAAATTGGTGGTCGATGCTCCCAAAAATACTGCCGTTTCTGGGCAAAATTTTGGGAGAACTTCTGCAAAAACTGCCGAAATTGCGCCGCAGGTATTGGCCGCAAACAAACCCATAGTAACTGCAACGCACGGCACCATTCGCACCACAGCCGCGCTCGATGCTGCCATCGCCAGTGCGAAGGGCAAGTATGTGATGGTGGATGTATGGGCAACGTGGTGTGCGCCGTGTAAAGAAATGGAGCGAACGACACTCGCCGATACTGGCGTGAAAGCGGCGCTTGAAAAGGATTTCGTTATTCTCAAAGCCGACGTGACCGCGCCTGGCCCAGGCAGCAGCGGGATCTTGAAACGGTATAGCTTGCCCGGCCCACCCGGGTTTGTTTTTTACGGCCCGAGTGGGAAGGAAATTTCCGGCGCTCGGTTGATGGGCTTTACGGCCACTGAGAAATTTTTGTCGCACTTAAAGCTCGTTACTTCATGAGCAATGCTAGGCGCAAGCGTATGCTGTGGCTTATGTTGGCGGTAGTGAGCTTAAGCGCAGGGATCCTGTTTTCGCAAAAAGACCGCGTTTTCGGCGACAAAGCACTGAGATTAACCGAAGTTAACGTTGTTGAGGCAGCGTTTGATGCCAAACGGGAGCGCGTGCTAGGCGCGCCTTCAAGCATCCGCGCGCTGCGCGGCGAGCGGTTTACCGTGGTCAATCTGTGGGCAACGTGGTGTACTCCATGCCGTCAAGAAATGCCGGAATTCATTGCGCTGCA
>JANMDS010000243.1:0-6048 GCA_031376405.1 Betaproteobacteria bacterium | reverse complement strand
CAAACGGCACATCTAGCATGCGCGCCAGCGTTTGCGCAAGCAAGGTTTTACCTGAGCCCGTGGGGCCGATGAGCAAAATATTGCTCTTGGCAAGCTCTACTTCATCCTTGCCAGAAAGCTGCACATTTTCTAAACGTTTGTAATGGTTGTACACCGCTACAGCGAGCGTTTTTTTGGCCAAATCTTGACCGATTACGAAGTTATCTAAGTTTTCGCGAATCTCGCGCGGCGTCGGTAACGAGCGCTCACGCGGTTTGCCCACGCGCGCCGCTTGGGCTTCTTCTTTGATAATGTCATTGCATAGGTCCACACATTCATCGCAGATGAACACCGAGGGCCCTGCGATAAGTTTCTTTACTTCGTGCTGCGATTTGCCGCAAAAGGAGCAGTAGAGAAGCTTATCGTTGTTGGATTTAGCCATGCGCTTTTGGTTTCAGCCCACTTTTGGGTGGCCGATCTCGATCAATTAAGAGGACTGTACCCGTTTAGCGAGCACTTGGTCAACGAGGCCGAAGCTCAATGCTTCGTCGGCAGTCATAAAGTTGTCGCGATCAGACGCTTTTGCCAAATCGTCGCCACTGCGGCCGGTGAATTCACCCATGAGCTTGTTCATGCGGGTTTTGAGGTCCAACACGTATTTGGCGTGGATTTCTATGTCCGACGCTTGCCCCTGAAAGCCACCGGACGGCTGGTGGATCATCACCGTGGAGTTAGGCAACGCAAAGCGCTTGCCCTTGGTGCCCGCGCCCAGCAAAAACGCGCCCATGCTCGCCGCCATACCTACGCAAAGCGTGCTCACATCAGGTTTAATGAAACGCATCGTATCGAAAATACCTAATCCTGCAGATACTGAGCCACCGGGCGAGTTGATATAAAGGTGAATGTCTTTATCAGGATTTTCAGATTCTAGAAAGAGTAATTGCGCGACGATTAGGTTCGCCGATTGATCATTTACCGGTCCGACTAAAAAAATCACCCGCTCTTTTAACAAGCGCGAGTAAATATCGTAAGCACGCTCGCCGCGCCCCGATTGCTCAATTACCATCGGCACCATACCGAGGTTTTGTGGGGCGGAAAAATTGGAATTTGTGTTCATCGATGAAGGCTCAGTGAGGATTCGTAAAGGTTACGTTCTCAAGCTAGGTTGGAGTGCTTACAGAATTATCAATACCTGCGGCGCAAAAACGGCCAATTTTGGGAGATATCTCCTAAAAAATGCCCCATTTGCGCCGCAGGTTTTTACTCCAATTTGGCTCTCCAACGCAGACCGGAGCACCAACTAATTAGGCTTGGCGCGGCGCCATCAGTTCGGAAAACGGCACCGCCTTATCCGTAACCTTTGCTTTGGCCAGTACCCAATCTACAACGTTGGACTCCAGCGCTAGCGCCTCGAACTCCGCCATGCGGGATTTATCCTGCGCGTACCAGCTCACTACCTGCTCAGGGTTTTCGTAGCTTGAGGCCGCCTCCTGCACAAACTTGCTCACCTGCTCTGGCTTAGCTTGCAAATTATTGGAGCGCACCACTTCGGCCACAATCAAGCCCAGCGCCACGCGCTCGCGGGCGGCTTCTTGGAACGTACTCGGCGAAATTTGCGCGTTTTCTTTCGAAACACCGCGCTGCAACATATCCTGCTGCGCCATTTCTGCCATGCGAATCGCCTCGTTTGCCACGAGCGAATTTGGCACCGCTATAGGCGTGGCATCGCGTACTGCTTTCAACACCTGATCGCGGGTCATTGAATAGCTTCGGCGCTTAAGCTCCAGCTCCAAGTTTTGCTTCACTTCTGCGCGTAATTTGCTCAAATCCCCGTCGGCGATACCAAAAGCTTTGGCAAATGCCACATCAACCGGCGGCAATACGGCTTCGGCCACTTCTTTAGCCGTGACCGTGAACTCGGCTTTTTTGCCTGCCACATCAGCGCCAGGATAATCAGCGGGAAAATCCACGTCAAACATGCGAGTGCCACCCTTGGCCAGGCCGGGGTTCGCTGCATCGAACTGGCGCAGCATACGTCCCTCACCTACTACCAACGCAAAGTCTTTAGCCGTGCCGCCAGGGAAGGCAACGCCATCGAGCTTGCCTTCAAAATCGACAATCACGCGGTCGCCTTTGTCCGCAGCGCGGTCAACCGATTTATATTCCACCCGCTGTTTGCGTAAGGTATCAATCGTCGCCTCTACGTCGGCATCGGTTACTGAAGAAACCGGGCGCTCCACAGCGAGCGCAGCCACATCGCCCAAAGCTACTTTTGGGTAGACCTCAAACGTGGCGACAAACTCAAACTGATTTGCGTCGTCCGCGCCTTCTTTCGGCTCTACTTTCGGCTGCCCCGCAATGCGCAACTCACTGCCTTCGAGCGATGTGGCGAATGCACGATCAATCTGATCGCGCAGCGTATCCGAGCGCGCTTGCGCTCCGTATTGCGCCGCGACCATTTTCATTGGAACTTTGCCCGGCCGGAAGCCTGGCATTTTCACCGTGCGTGCCCACGATTTAAGCAAAACCGCTGCACCGCTTTCAACGGTTTGCACAGGGACGATGAGCGCCACGCGGCGCTCGAGTTCACTTATCACTTCTACTGCTGCCATGTTGATGTTTTTCCTGAACTTTGAACTTTTAAATGCGCGCTCGGTAATTGTCTAGGCAAATACCTGCGGCGCAAAATACGGCTTTTCCAAGCAATATCTCCCGAAAAAAGGACGATTTTTGAACGACGCCCAAAATCGTAATAATATTGCTAATTTGGTGCGAAAGGGGGGACTCGAACCCCCACACCTTACGGCGCTGGAACCTAAATCCAGTGCGTCTACCAATTCCGCCACATTCGCAAAACACTCGATTATACGGTTTCAAGCTAACGACTACGTGAACAGCGTTAACCATTACGAAAACTTCCCCGTTGCATCGGTGCTCGTGCCCGCTTCGCAACGCAAGCACATTGTGGCCATTTACCACTTTGCTCGCTTCGCCGACGACATCGCCGACGAAGGAGATGCCCTGCCAAGCGCGCGCTTGGCGCACTTGCAAGTGCTGGCCGCTGAGGTGAATTTGTTGTTTGATGGTCGGGTCGTGCCCCATGTAACAGTAGTGGCGAATTTGGCTGAAACGGTGCGTAAGTTCCCTTTCACCCCCGAGCCATTTCAAAATTTGTTGAGTGCCTTCAGCCAAGATGTCTCGACCACCCGCTATTCAAATCAGGAGGCGCTGTTGGACTATTGCCGCCGTTCCGCCAACCCCGTCGGACGCATGGTGCTCACGCTGTTTGGCATCAAAAGCGCGCAAGCACGCGCTTGGAGCGATTCGATATGCACCGGCCTTCAGCTCACCAATTTTTGGCAAGATGTGGGCATCGATGCTCATAAGGATCGGATCTACATCCCGAGTGATGCGTTGATGTTTCACCGCGTGAGCGAAGTGGAGGTATTGAGCGGCCAGACCCCTTCGCAATGGCGCACGCTCATGCACGAACAGGTCAATTGGGCACAGTTGCAGCTGACCTCCGGTGTGCCGCTTTTAAAAGTGTTGCCCGGACGCATGAAATGGGAGATTGCTCTTACGATTGCAGGGGGCTTGCGCATCTTGAAAAAGCTGCGCGCCGTACACTACGACATGTTTACCCAACGACCCACGCTCACTTGGCGTGATGCCCCTGCGCTCATGGTGAGCGCAGTACGGCTCGTGTGGCGTGCAACGTTTAACAAACCGCTTTGACTCCAGACCAATATTGCGAACAAAAAGCCGCCGCCAGCGGCAGTAGCTTTTACTACGCCTTTCGGTTCTTGCCCCCCGCACGTCGGCAGGCAATAACTGCGTTGTACGCCTTTTGCCGCGAGGTCGACGATGCAGTGGACGAGACCCACGATAGCGGCGTGGCGCGGGCGAAATTGCAGTTTTGGCGCAAAGAAATCCGATCCCTGCGCGCCGGCGACGCTACGCATCCGGTTACAAAAGCCCTGGGAGTACACGCAAAAGCGTTCAATTTGGAAGAACAAGATTTCCTCACCATTATCGATGGCATGCAGATGGATTTGGAACGTACCCGCTATAACTCTTGGGCCGAGCTCACCGAATATTGCCACCGCGTAGCGGGCGTGGTGGGCTGGATGAGCGCACAGATATTCGGCTACACCGATCCCAAAACCCGTGATTACGCCCATTCCCTTGGGCTAGCCTTTCAACTCACCAATATTATTCGAGATGTTGGCGAAGATGCCCGGCGGGGGCGGATTTACATTCCGCTGGAGGATCTCGCTGCCTTCCGCGTCAACCCGAGTGAGCTTCTGCGCAACCAACCCGGAGACGGTTTTTCATCGCTTATGGCCATGCAAACCGCTCGCGCACGCGACCACTACGCGCACGCGTTCGCACAATTGCCCGCTGCGGACCGGCAAGCGCAGCGCCCTGGCCTCATGATGGCAGCGATTTACCTGCGCGTGTTGAATGAAGTGGAAGCACGGAAATATCCGGTGTTGACCGAGCGGGTATCCCTCTCTCCGCTCACCAAACTGTGGTTGGCTTTGAAGGTGTGGTTGGGGCGGTGAGTGCGGGCGTTTCTATTGCAGTGGTCGGAGGCGGCTGGGCTGGGCTCACCTGCGCGGCTGAGCTCTGTGCTGCGGGTTATCGGGTTACCCTAATCGAATCCAACGTGGTCCCAGGTGGGCGGGCGCGACGGGTGACGTTGCCCACAGGACTCACCTGCGACAACGGCCAACATTTGTTGCTAGGCACCTACACCGAAACGTTGCGCCAAATCGCCCGAGTACACGCGAATCCCGCAAGTTTGTTCACGCGGCTGCCCCTTACGCTCGTAGCAACCCGTGCCTACGATCAGGTTGCCGATATTGCGGTCGTCGGTAAACCGTTCCCCCTGCTGGGCTTGGGGCTTGGATTGCTCAACGCGAAGGGCTTGCGTTTAACGGAAAAAATAAGCCTACTTGGTTACTTGCTCCGCGCTATTGGGTTTACTGACATTGACGTGACCCGAACCGTCGCGGAAGATATTGCGAGCGTAGCCCCAAGTGTGCGGGACAGATTGCTCGCGCCTCTATGTTTAGCCGCGCTCAATACGCCCGCCTCGCGCGCCAGCGCCAAAGTGTTTCGTAACGTATTGCGTGCCGCATTTTTGAGTGACACCCAGGGCGCCGACATGCTGATCCCTGCGGTTGATTTAGGTGCGGTGTTCCCCGATGCGGCCTCGAAGTGGCTCGGGGCGAATGGCGCGCGGGTGTTGATGGGCGAAACGGTGATGATCGTGAACGATTTAGGCGAACGTGTTGAGTTAGTTTGTCGACATTTCACTGAAACATTCGATCATGTCGTGCTCGCGGTTGGGCCCCAACACGTGCCCCGTTTGCTCTCGCCCACCCCGCGCTGGGGCAACGTCGCCCGCGCTCTCGAGGGCCTTACCTACGAGCCCATCACAACGCTTTACCAAACCGAGTTTGCGCTTCGAGAAGCGCTCCCGCACCCGAATTTGATTGCTGTGGATGATCCCACCATGCAGTGGGTCTTCCATCACAAGGCACGCCGAATGCGCGCTGTGGTGGTCAGCGGAGCTGATGCCCACGAAGGTAAAACGCTCGATGACTTACGCGCCGAAATTGCGCATCGCACGGGCTCGCTGCCTTCGGTCTGGCAAGGTTTAACCGAAAAGCGGGCGACGTATTCGTGTACCCCGCAGCAGCACGTACGGCTTGCCACCTTGCCCAAACCCAGCGGGCCGATCTGGCTTGCGGGGGACTACTGCTACCCGAATTTTCCTGCGACGCTGGAGTCGGCCACGCGCTCTGGGCGAGAGACCGCGAATGCAATAATCGCAGCTGTTGCGAAAAATCCCTGAAGGTCACCATTCATGTTCGGTAAGTTCATGCCCCGCGAAGGGCGCTTTTTCGATTTCTTCAACCAACATGCTGAGCTCGCCTGCCGTGGCACAGTGGAGTTGGCCGCGCTTATGTCCAATTTGGATGAGCTCTCCCGCCGTCGTCCTGCTATTGAGGAGTTAGAAAAAGAAGCGGACAAAGTCACAAAAGAAATTGAAAACCAGAA
>JANMDS010000083.1:0-18035 GCA_031376405.1 Betaproteobacteria bacterium | reverse complement strand
GCCGCCGCCGCCGCTGCGGTGGGTCTATCGCCCGACATAGAAACCGATCAAGCCATGGGCGGGTTTGTAGACACCCGTATGCGTGGCATGACGGGGCGCAGCGGCATGCGCTCGGGTAAGCGAGGCGGCAAAAAAGCCGATGGTGACACAGTACGCAATGTGGTGGCCTCTGTAGAAAACGCGACGGGCGAAGACGTGCGCCAATCTGATGGCGGCTCACTTACCACGGTGCGCGTGCATGGTGGGAACGAGCTCGGCCCGCTCGACCTAACGAGCGATCTGTTTCAACCGAATTTCGATACCGACCAGCTTGGCGTCTCCCTTGTCTCCGCGATTACGGAAGAGGCCAGTGTGTATGTGGAGCTCAACCGAATCCCCGAGGCCATCGCGGTGTTGCGAGATCACGTTGATTTAGAGCGCGCTTACAACCGGGCTACGCCTGCTCCGTGGCTGATGCTGCTCGATATGTATCACCGCGAAGATAATCGCCCCGAATTCGACAAGCTGCGCAGCGAGTTCATGAAGAACTTTAACGGGCGGATTCCGGAGTGGGGCGCATTCGCCGAAGCCGGCAACGACAAGAGCCTGCTGGAGCACGACCATATTGTTGAACGTTTGGTACGGTATTGGTCGACGCCACAGTGCCACCAATACGTTCAAAAGTTGCTCTACGACCATCGGGACAACTCGCGCATGGGCTTCAGCCTAATGGCCTACCGCGAGCTGGTGATGTTAGATGCGATTCACAACATGGCCTTCCCGCCACCGGATGCCGATGCGCCAATTGAAATCCCAGAGCTGCGAGAATAATTAGGCCAAAAAGGATTCAATGAGTGCGGCAACGTCCGCTGGGCGGTCATGATGCAACATGTGACTCGCCTCGGTTATGTACTCAAATTTAAGTGCAGCAAACGCTTCCAAACGCTCTAAAAATTCCGGTGTGTGAATGCTCTCACGCCCCATCTCCTCTGGGTTGTCCCGACCATAGCCCAGCCATTGCGCTACATGCGATTCTGCGGCACCTACCCACAGCGTTGGCGCGGTAATTTGCTTCCAAATCGCGATCGATTCTTCCAGCCGGTAAACGGTGGGGAATGGCAGTTTGTGCGATGGATCCGCTCGCAAAATAAAGCCGCCATCGTGCGACGGTTCCGTCCACTGCTCGGCCAGCCAATGCGCTCGTTCGGGGGTTAGAAAGCGGTCGTTTTTCATGAGCCGTTGCATCACCGCCGCAAGCGTTGGGTACGGACGCAACACCTCGCCCGCGCGCAGTGCATCGAGCCATTTCGCGGCTTTCACCGGTGCCTGTTCGGGCTTACCACGCGGCACGCCAAAACCATCGAGTGAAATGAGCCGTCGTATCCGCTCAGGCCGAATGCCTGCGTACACGCACACAATATTCCCGCCCAAGGAATGCCCGAGCAAATTGATGGACTCGGATGCAGGGGAAAGAAAATCGAGCAGAGCGTCGAGGTCGGCCAAATAATCGTGAAACCAATAGCCTGTCGCACTCTCTCTACCGAACTCAGTGCGGCCAAATCCACGCAAATCCGGCGCAACAACATGCCACTCTTTTTGTAGCGCATCGACTAAAAACTGAAACGTGGCGCTGGTATCCATCCAGCCGTGAAGCATCACAATCTTAGGCGCTCCGATCTCACCCCACTCGCGCACTTGCACACGACGGTTGAGCAATGAGATCGCTCGTAAGCGGGAGAGGCGCTTAATTTCCATGATTCGTGTCCTTTACGCGGCTAGGACCGCTAAGACCGGCGCGTGATCGCTTGGTTTATCGTCGCCTTTCATCTTGCGGGCTTCGCGGTCAATTGTGCAGGCACTGCACCGTGCAGCCAGCGGTGGGCTCAGCAAGATATGATCGATGCGCAGTCCTAAATTTTTTGGAAAACCTAAGTTACGGTAATCCCACCAGCTAAAGGTTTTCGGTGGTTGCTCGAATAGGCGAAACGCATCTTTCAATCCAAGATTCAACCAACGATCAAAATACGCCCGCTCCTCATCGGTGCAGAGCACCTGGCCTTCCCATGCTGCTGGATCATGCACATCGTCGTCGGCGGGGGCGATATTGAAATCGCCTAACAGGGCGAGATTTTCGTTCGCCGCTAGCTCTTCTTTTAAGAATTGCGTGCAGTGTTTGAGCCACTGCAATTTGTATTCGAATTTTTCGGAGCCGACGCTTTGGCCGTTCACTACGTACGCGCAAATGATGCGGGTGTCGCCGATGGTTGCGGCGATCACGCGGGCTTGTGGGTCGTCATAGCCTGGTAGGCCGCATTGCACGTTTTGAGCGGGCAATTTGGATAGGATCGCCACGCCGTTATACGTTTTTTGGCCGTACACGCAGGCGGTGTAGCCGAGCTCAGCGAACGCTTCGTGTGGAAATTTGTGGGCTTCCATTTTGAGCTCTTGTAGGCAGAGCACATCGGGTTGGTGTTCGGTGAGCCACTCGCGCACTCGGTTTAGCCGCACGGTGAGGCTGTTGACGTTCCAGGTTACGATTTTCATGATTTCGGTTTGTAACATGAGTTAGCCATCGATCAGCTCCACCGCGCGCCGCGCAAAGGCTTTGGCCTGCGAGCCGACCTCTGCTGCGTTGCCCGACGAGGCATTGCCCAACGCGGCGCGGGCGCGCACGCCTTCCAAAATCACGGTAAACCGGAACATGGAAAATGCCATATGAAAAGGCTTCACTTCGCCGAATTTTGCACCGCAGGCGGTTTGATACGTATCGATAAATTCCCGTTGACTCGGCACGCCAAGTGCTCGTAAATCGAGCCCGCGCAAGCCATCAAACACGCTCGGCGGAAGCTCCCACGCCATAGTTGAAAACGCCAAATCTGCCAGCGGATGCCCAAGTGTGGAGAGTTCCCAATCGAGCACACCGACAATACGCGGCTCAGTGGGGTGAAACATCATATTGCCGAAGCGGAAGTCACCGTGAACAATCGTTGTGGCATCGCCGTTCGGGATATTATCCGGAAGCCACGTAATCAGCCGCTCCACATCGGCGTTTTCTTCCTGCTTCGAAGCCACCCATTGCCGAGACCAGCGGGCAATTTGGCGGGCGAAATAGTTGCCGGGCTTGCCGTAATCGCAGAGTCCTGCAGCTTGCCAATCTACGCAGTGCAATTTGGCCAAAATCTGGGAGATTTCTTTGAAATAGGTGCCTTTTTGCGCCGCAGGTATTTCCGGTAAAGCGTAGTTAGAAAGGATGCGCCCTTCTAATTTATCCATCACATAAAACGGCGTGCCAATTACGCTGCGATCATCGCTGTAAATCACCGCTTCGGGCACTGGTACGCCGGTGTCGTGCAGCGCGCGCATGATGCGAAACTCTCGGTCGACCGCATGGGCCGATGGCAGCAAATCGCCGATGGGCTGTTTGCGCAACACCAGCGCGCGCTCAGGGAAGGTTACGAAGTACGTGGGGTTGGACTGCCCGCCGCTGATGCGGTTAAGCTGCATAGGGCCCTGCGCGCGGGGCACATTGCGCCTGAGCCAACTCGCCAGCGCGTCCGGATCGAAATCGTGTTCTTGCATAGTGAAACGCATACAATCAAAGTCTGCATCTTAACCGTTTCGAACGCGATGACCAGTCCGCACATTCTAGTAACGCAACTCAATGCTGTGGCTACCATTACCTTGTCCCGCCCCGAGCGGCGCAACGCGCTCACGCAAGCCATGTACCACGCGTTATCCGCGGCATTAAGCGCAGCGGACGCCGATGCTAACGTTCGCGCAATCGTGCTCACCGGTGCGGGCGGCTATTTCACGGCTGGCAACGATTTGTCCGATTTCATAGGCTACAAACAAGGTGGCGAAGCGTTTGCGGCGGCTACATTTCTGCAAGTCATTTATGCACTCAAGAAGCCGCTGATTGCCGCTGTTGAAGGCGGCGCAGTAGGCGTGGGCGCTACCATGTTGCAGCATTGCGATTTTGTGTACGCTGGGCGGGGCACGCGCTTTTCGCTGCCGTTTGTGCAATTTGGCTTGCCACTTGAAGGTGGCGTGAGCTTAGGTTTGGCCCAAGGCCCTATGGCCCGTCAGGTTGCCCGTTGGGTGTTGTTGGGCGATCCGTTCACCGCCGACGAAGCCTGCGCGGCGGGCTTGCTCACCCAAGTAACCGACGACGGGCACGCGCTCGCTTCAGCGCACGCAACCGCCGCGCGCTTGTGTGCGTTCAACCCAGAGGCGATTGTAGCCAGCAAGGAAATGATCCGCCGGGGCAAAGGCCCGATGGCTCAAACGCTGACCGACGAAATTACGTTTTTCACTCAGCAGCTTAGCGGCTATTTCACGCAAAGCGCGTTGCGTGCGTTTGCAGAAAAAACCGCTAAAAAAGCATAAATACCTGCGGCGCAAAATAGACTCTTTTTGAGAATTATCTCCTTAAAAAAATGATCGATTTCGAACTCTCGCTAGAACTCAAAAATCTGCAAACCCGCGTGCGGGATTTCATCGCCAACGACATCATTCCTTACGAAAAAGATGTGCGTTGCGAGCGCCACGGCCCAACCGATGAATTGCGTTTGGAGCTCGTTGCCAAAGCCCGTGCGGCGGGGTTGCTCAGTGCCCACATGCCAGTAGAGCTGGGTGGTTTGGGCTTAAACCACCGCGAAAAAGCCATCGTATTTGAAGAAGCGGGCTATTCTCCGCTCGGTCCGCTCGCCATGAATATTGGTGCGCCGGATGAAGGCAATATGCATTTGCTGGAAGTGGTGGCCAACGCTTCGCAAAAGGAGCGATTCCTGCGGCGCTTGGCGAGCGGAGAAGTGCGCTCCTGCTTCGCCATGACCGAGCCCGACGGTGGCGCAGGCTCGGATCCGAGCATGCTCAAAACCAGCGCCACGCAAGTGGGCGATCAGTTCCGTATTGACGGGGTAAAGTGGTTTATCACCGGCGCTGCGGGCGCGCAGTTTTGCATCATCATGGCCAAGCACGCCGATGGCGAGCATGTGGGCAAAGCCTCAATGTTTTTATCTGAGATGAGCGCTCCTGGCATCAGGGTTGAACGCATGATGAATACGCTCGATTCGCTCAATCCCGGCGGGCATTGCGTGGTGCGGATCGAAGGCTTGCTCGTGAACGCGAGTGATGTGCTGGGTGAACTCGGCCAAGGCTTTCGTTACGCGCAAGTGCGGCTCGCGCCCGCGCGGCTTACCCACTGTATGCGCTGGCTGGGCGCGGCGCGACGGGCGCACGATGTGGCCACGCGCTACGCGTGTACGCGCTCGGGTTTTGGTAAAAAAATGATTGAACACGAAGGCATCGGTTTTATGCTCGCCGATAACGAAATGGATTTACACATTTCGCGGCTGTCCACCTGGAACTGCGCCTGGGCGCTCGATCAACCCGAAGCGTCGCGCGCGATTTCATCCATCACCAAAATCATCGTCTCCGAGGCCGTGTGGCGCGTGGCGGATCGCAGCGTGCAAATTTTGGGTGGGCAGGGCACCACCGATGAAACCATCGTCGCGCGAATTTTCGCGGATATGCGCGCATTTCGGATCTACGACGGCCCATCAGAAGTGCATCGTTGGAGCGTAGCTAAACAGCTGGCACGCAACGCATAGCCGAAAAAACGCCGACTTAAAAGTCGGCGTTTTTTTGGGGGATAAAGTTTACAAAGGGCTTGTTTTGCGCCGCAGGTATTGATGCCTGCAGCGCCACCTTTCGCTCGGTTACATCAATTCTGCGTAAATTCAATCCGGCGGTTTTTGGCTTTGCCTTCGGCAGTTGCGTTGTCTGCAGCCGGTTTTGCGTCTCCGTATCCCGCTGCGGAAAGCGCTTCTTTCGCTACGCCTTTGCTCAGCAGATAGTCACGTACCGAATTGGCACGGGCTTCGGAGAGTGCTTGGTTCGATGCCGCTTGACCGACGTTATCGGTGTGTCCGCCAATTTCGCCTTTCAATCCGTCTTTTGCTAATTGCGCTGCGAAAGCGTTGAGCTTCGCGAAGTATTGCGGTCTGATCTTTGCGCTGCCGGTGTCGAAGTTCGCTTCAATTGCTACGCGCTTGGCCATTTCAACCACCAACTCGTTTACGATCTTTACATCTGGCCCAACAATCGCGCGCAGCTTGGCTTCAATATCCGCCTTGATCTCAGCGGTGTCTACTTTGCCGGTAATCCTAAGCGTATCGCCGTCAAACGCGAGATTGCCGCCACGCGCTTGGAATAGCGGGCCGCGCATCCACGCGAACAAATCAGGCCATTTGCCCGCCCAGCTCATCGCGCCCGCATTGGCATCAACGGTCAGCTTATCGAGCACGTTGTTATCGCCAAACGCTCCTTTTGCTGCGCCTAGAAGCGCATCTTTAGCACTTTGGTCTTTCATCGCGCCTTCGAGCGTAACCTTCGGGCCAAACAACGAAGCAAACCACTTGCCAAAGCTCACACTTGGTTTCGGCGCTGCAGCGGGCACCGGAGCAGGAGTAACCACAGCAATTTCAGGTTTCTTCTCAATCACAGGCGTTGACGTGAAGCAGCTCTTCAGCAGCCAAGCTAGAAGCGCCGCTCCGATCAACCAGACCCACCACGGCATGCCGCCGCGTTTGGTACTGGCTGGCGGCGTGTGCGCGCTGCCCGTGGCACGGGAACCGATGGCGGCCGTTGCCACTCCAGCGGCCGCTACCGCTTTTTCGCCGTGCGCCGTTGCGTGGGCCTCGGTTGGCTTTGGCGCCGGCGCGGCAGGCTTCACACTGGCGACCGCCGCGGTGGTGGCGATTGCAGCTGCTGCAACGGCTACCGCTGCCGGTGCGGCTTTGGCGGCAACGTTTGTCGAGCCACCTAACTGCTCACGCAATACGTACGGCAAGATCCCACCATGTTTGAAGTAGTCAATTTCAATCGGCGTATCAATGCGCGACGTAACCGCAACTTCCTTTTTCGTCCCATCTTTGCGATGAATCACAAGCGTTAAATCTTGCTGCGGCTTCATGCCTTCGAGTCCGAGAATATCGAATGTTTCATTGCCTGTAATGCCGAGCGACTCGACACTATCCGCGCCTTTGAATTGCAACGGCAACACGCCCATACCAACCAAATTAGAGCGGTGAATCCGCTCGAAGCTGCGCACGATGACCGCTTTCACGCCCAACAATTGCGTGCCTTTGGCGGCCCAATCGCGTGAAGAGCCATTGCCGTATTCTTCGCCACCGAACACCACGGTTGGCGTGTTCGCTGCGACGTATTTCATCGCAGCATCGTAAATCGGCATCGGTTCGCCGCTTGGCTGCAACACCGTTACGCCGCCTTCTTCGCGCACGCCGTCAGCCTTCATTGGCATCATTAAGTTTTTCACGCGCACGTTGGCAAACGTGCCGCGCATCATCACCTCGTGGTGGCCGCGACGTGAACCATAGCTATTGAAATCGGCCTTGAGAACGCCTTCGCTTAGCAAATACTGGCCAGCGGGCGTGGTGTCTTTAAATGAGCCAGCAGGTGAGATGTGATCGGTGGTAATCGAATCGCCAAATACGCCGAGCGCTCGCGCGCCCATGATTGAAGTTGCCGCCGCAGGCGGTGTCATCGAGAAGCCATCGAAAAACGGTGGCTTGGCGATGTAGGTGCTCTTCGGCCAATCGTATACGTCGCCAGGCGTGCCCTTAATGTCTTGCCACAATTTGTTGTCTGCACCCAGATTGCTGTAGAGCTTGCGGAACGTGGCAGGATCTTTCGCGAACCCCATCAGCGCGGCAATTTCTTGGCTGGTCGGCCAAATATCACGCAGGTACACGTTGGAGCCATCTTTTGCGATACCTACTGCTTCCGTTTCCAAATTTTTGATGACCGTGCCAGCAATCGCATAGGCCACCACAAGCGGTGGCGAGGCGAGGAAGTTAGCTTTCAAATTGGGGTGAATGCGGGCTTCGAAATTACGATTGCCCGAGAGCACAGCCGCACAGATCAAATCGTTTTTGGTGATGCCTTCATTCACCTCGGCGCTCATGTCGCCGACGTTGCCGATACACGTGGTGCAGCCATACGCGGCAACATGGAAACCCAATTGCTCAAGATAAGGCAGCAAGCCCGCGTTGGTCAAATATTCCGTGACCACGCGCGAGCCAGGCGCGAGCGAGGTTTTGATGTGCTTCTTAACAGTGAGGCCTTTTTCTACCGCTTTTTTCGCCAATAATCCGGCGGCGATCAATACGCCAGGGTTAGAAGTATTGGTGCATGACGTGATGGCTGCGATTAACACATCGCCGTTACCAATTTCTGCTCCGGAGGGCAAGATGTGCCGTGCACTAAGCTTTGCTGCGGGCTGCGCGAAACCGTTTTCGGCAATGGGCTTGCTAAAAAGCTCGGTGAACTTAGCACCTAGGAACGGCAACTCGATGCGGTCCTGTGGACGCTTTGGCCCTGCTAGCGATGCTCTGATGGTATCGAGGTCTAATTCAACGATTTGTGAGTAGGTAAGATCGCCCGCTTTTGGCGTTCCAAACAAACCTTGCGCTTTGAAATAATTTTCGAACGCGGCTACGCTCGCCTCGGTGCGGCCCGTAGATTTCAAATAATCAATCGTCGAATCGTCGATGGGGAAAAAGCCCATCGTAGCGCCATACTCAGGCGCCATGTTGGCGATGGTCGCCCGATCTGGTAACGCGAGCGACGCAGTGCCCTCTCCGAAGAACTCAACGAACTTGCCCACCACTTTTGTTTTGCGTAGGAGCTCGGTTACGGTTAACACCAAATCGGTGGCCATCACGCCTTCGCGCAACTTGCCCTTGAGGTGTACGCCCACTACATCCGGCGTTAAGAAATACACCGGCTGGCCCAACATACCTGCTTCCGCTTCAATACCGCCCACGCCCCAGCCTACGACGCCAATGCCGTTGATCATCGTCGTGTGGCTATCGGTGCCTACGATGGTGTCGGGGAAATAGAGGCCGTTTTTGCTGTGAACGCCGGGCGCTAAGTACTCTAGATTCACCTGATGAACAATGCCGATACCAGGCGGGACGACCTTAAACGTATCAAACGCTTGCATGCCCCACTTCATGAATTGATAGCGCTCTTCATTGCGCTTAAATTCCAACTTCATGTTCAGATCGAGGGCATCTTTCGAGCCGGTGTGGTCTGTCATTACCGAGTGGTCGACCACCAAATCGACTGGCACTAAGGGCTCGATCGTTTTCGGATTTTTGCCCTGCGCTTTTGCCACATTGCGCATCGCGGCCAAATCGGCCAACAACGGTACGCCGGTGAAATCTTGCAACACCACGCGTGAGACGATAAAGGGAATTTCGTTGGTGCGCTTGTCGGTTGGCCCCCAATTCGCCAACTCATTTACGTGCGCTTCAGTAACCTTTTTACCGTCTACATTGCGCAACACGGATTCGAGCACGATGCGAAGGGAAACAGGTAGTTTGCTGACATTTGGGAATGTTTTTGCAAGCTCGGGGAGTGAGTAGAGCTTGCCAGTTTTTCCATCGGCGAGCGGAAATTCTTTGGCGGTATTGAATGCGTTGTGTGCTGAAGTGGACATAGTGGACTCTTCTATAAGACTTAAGTGGGATTTTTACATGCGCCGAGCCGTTTGGCTACGATGCGCTGATAAATGGTGTCGATGCCCCGCACAATCGGACGGGGGCGGGAGGTGAGGCGAAGGGTGACCCGGTTGCTGGTGTACTCGCCCACCACTTCGCCCGAAAGGGTGGTGCCGCCATCGCATTGAAATTGGTAAGCGAGTCTGCCATCGCTAAGGGTGTAATTTTCGGTGCTGCAGCGGTTCCACATTGCGGGGCTGGCTTGCAGGCCGAAGCTTTGTGGCGAGCCGATTTGCTCTTCCGTGAGGCACTTTTCGTAGTCTATTTCGGGAAAGTTATCCCGCATGTCTTCGGCAATCCGGCTCAAGTCGGTGGTGATAACGAATTTCCAAAGACCCGCCTGGGGTACGCTTTGCGCGAATGCAAGCGGGCCGTAGCCTACCGCGACGAGCAGAAAAAACGCAAATACCTGCGGCGTAAAAATGGCACTTTTCAAGGAATATCTCCCAAAAAACAGCATATTTTTCATGTTCTATTGTGCTGGCACATGAACATAACCTTCCATGAGCACGCGCGCGCTGCGGCTCATGACTGCTTTTTTCACTGTCCACTTGCCATTTTCCATCGCAGCTTGCGCACCGACGCGCAGCGTGCCCGATGGATGCCCGAAACGAACGGCAGCTCTCTCACCACCGCCGGCCGCGAGGTTAACCAGCGTACCAGGAATAGCCGCCGCAGTGCCAATGGCTACAGCCGCAGTGCCCATCATCGCGTGGTGGAGCTTTCCCATCGACATCGCGCGTACACACAAATCAATGTCTGCGGAACTAACTGTTTTTCCGCTTGATGAGGCGTAGGTTTGTGCATGGGATACGAATGCGACTTTTGGTGTGTGTTGACGGTTAGCCGCTTCGTCGACCGTTCTAATTAAGCCCATACGCAGCGCGCCGTATGCGCGAATCGTTTCAAACTTTATAAGGGCAGCAGGATCGCTATTGATTGCATCTTGCAGCTCCGTGCCGGTGTAGCCAATGTCCGCTGCGTTTAGAAAAATAGTTGGAATGCCCGCGTTAATGAGCGTGGCGGTGAAGCGACCGATGCCCGGTACATCGAGCGTATCAACCACGTTGCCAGTGGGGAACATCGCGCCGCCCGCGCCATCTTCGCCTTCATCGGCAGGGTCTAAAAACTCTAGCTGTATTTCAGCGGCGGGAAAGGTTACGCCGTCAAGTTCAAACGAACCTGTTTCTTGCACTTCGCCATCGGTGATTGGTACATGTGAAATGATCGTTTTCCGAATGTTCGCCTGCCAAATGCGAACGGTACACGTACCGTTGTGCGGAATACGGGATGCATCAATTAAACCATTGCTAATTGCAAAGGGCCCGACCGCGGCGGACAAATTGCCGCAGTTTCCACTCCAATCTACAAAAGCCTTATCAATCGATACTTGCCCAAAAAGGTAGTCCACATCGTGCTCGGGCCTTTTACTTTTAGATAGGATGACTGTTTTTGATGTGCTCGACGTTGCGCCGCCCATGCCATCAATTTGTTTGCCATAGGGGTCGGGCGAGCCAATCACGCGAAGCAATAGTGCATCGCGAACTTCGCCGGGCGTTTGGGCGGCAGCTGGTAAATCATCGCGCTTAAAAAACACACCCTTGCTTGTGCCACCACGCAGGTAGGTGGCGCGGATTTTCAATTGTGGCGCGGTGGACATTATTTGCGAGCCTCCAGAAAATCTTTCGCGAAGCGCTGTAACACGCCGCCCGCTTCGTAGATTGAAACTTCCTCTGCCGTATCGAGCCGACATGTTACCGGCGCTTCCACGCGTTCACCATTCTTTCGGTGGATAACCAGTGTAAGCGTGGCGCGGGGTTGGCGTTGACCGATTACGTCGTAAGTTTCGCTACCGTCAAGCTTCAACGTAAGCCGATTAGTGCTTGGGGAAAACTCAAGTGGCAACACCCCCATCCCTACCAAATTTGTACGATGGATGCGTTCGAAGCTCTCAGCCGCGATAGCCTCCACACCGGCGAGCCGCACGCCCTTCGCTGCCCAATCCCGTGAAGAGCCTTGGCCGTAATCGGCCCCGCCCACAATGATGAGCGGCTGCTTGCGCTGCATGTAGGTTTCTATGGCCTCCCACATGCGCAGCACTTTCCCTTCAGGCTCCACGCGCGCCAGCGAGCCTGCTTTTACGTTGCCCGCAGCATCCCGCACCATTTCGTTTTTGAGTGTGGGGTTGGCGAAGGTGGCCCGCTGGGCGGTGAGATGATCGCCTCGGTGGGTGGCGTAGGAGTTAAAGTCTTCTTCTGGCACGCCCATTTTGGTCAAATATTCACCCGCAGCGCTATCAAGCATGATGGCATTGGAAGGCGAAAGATGGTCCGTTGTGATGTTGTCACCTAGCAGCGCAAGTGGGCGCATGCCGGTGAGCGTGCGCGCGCCAGCGAGCGCCCCTTCCCAATACGGCGGACGTCGGATGTACGTGCTTTGAGCCCGCCAATCGTAGAGCGGTTTTGCGCGCTCGGTAGCAACGGTAGAAATCGCAAACATTGGCTCATACACTTTGCGAAATTGCGCCGGTTTAACGCTCGCGGCAACGACGGCATCAATTTCTGCATCGGAGGGCCAAATGTCTTTGAGCGTGACGGATTTGCCGTGTTGATCGGTCCCCAGCACATCTTTTTCGATATCAAAACGGATCGTACCGGCAATGGCATAGGCCACCACTAGTGGCGGCGAGGCGAGAAACGCCTGCTTCGCGTAGGGGTGAATCCGACCATCAAAATTACGGTTTCCCGAGAGTACCGCCGTGGAATAGAGATCGCGCGCAATAATTTCTTTTTGAATGATCGGGTCGAGCGCGCCTGACATACCGTTGCAAGTTGTGCACGCGAAGCCGACTACGCCAAACCCCAACTGCTCTAGCTCAGCTAAAAGCGTGGCTTCTTCCAAGTAGAGCGCGACTGTTTTTGACCCTGGCGCTAAGGAGGATTTCACCCACGGTTTGCGGGTAAGTCCGCGCGCGTTGGCGTTGCGGGCAAGTAAACCCGCGGCAATCATATTGCGTGGATTATTGGTATTGGTACAGCTCGTGATCGCTGCGATGATCACCGCGCCATCGGGCATTTGGCCTGGCACGTCATCCCATTTCCCAGCGATGCCTTTGGCGGCAAGCTCGCTCGTGGCCACGCGGGCATGCGGGTTCGAAGGGCCTGCCATATTGCGCACAACGCTTGACAAGTCAAATTTCAACACGCGTTCGTATTGTGCGGTTTGTAGGCTATCAGCCCAAAGCCCGGTATGCTTCGCATAGTTTTCAACGAGCGCTACCAGCGCTTCGTCTCGCCCTGTGAGGCGAAGATACTTTATCGTCTGTGCGTCGATGTAAAACATCGCAGCCGTTGCGCCAAACTCCGGCGCCATATTCGAAATCGTCGCCCGATCACCCAATGTGAGCGCCGAGGCACCTTCGCCGAAAAATTCCAAATATGCCGAGACGACTTTTTGTTTCCGAAGAAATTCTGTGAGCGCTAACACGGTATCGGTAGCGGTAATGCCTTCACTTGGTTTGCCGCTTAGCTCCACGCCCACGATATCGGGCAGACGCATCCACGATGCCCGCCCGAGCATCACCGTCTCCGCTTCCAAGCCGCCAACGCCAATGGCGATTACGCCAAGGGCATCGACCATCGGCGTATGGCTGTCGGTACCGACCAAGGTGTCTGGGAACGCGACACCGTCTTGCACTTGAATGACCGGCGACATGCGCTCGAGGTTGATCTGATGCAAGATGCCGTTTCCAGGCGGAATTACGTCTACATTTTTAAAGGCACGCTTCGTCCAATCAATGAAATGAAACCGATCATCGTTGCGCCGATCTTCAATCGCGCGATTTTTTGTGAATGCCTCGGGATCGAAGCCGCCACATTCAACCGCCAACGAATGATCGACCACAAGCTGCGTGGGCACTACCGGATTGACCAGCGCCGGATCACCGCCTTGGGCAGCAATGGCATCGCGCAGCCCAGCCAAATCAACCAACGCTGTTTGCCCGAGAATGTCGTGACACACCACGCGCGCTGGAAACCAAGGAAAGTCTAGCGTTTGCTTGCGCTCAATCAGTTGCTTGAGAGAGTCGGTCAGCGTAGCCGGATCGCAGCGGCGCACCAAATTTTCTGCCAACACGCGGGAGGTGTAGGGCAATCTCGCGTAAGCCCCTTTCGAAATATCCTCGACGGCAGCGCGCGCATCGAAAAAAGAAAGTGTTGTGCCAGGTAAATTCGTTTTGTAGTGCGAGTTCATTTTGTTTGCAAAGAAGGGGTGTGATTACTGGGCGGAAGTCACCGCGGGCAGGTCTGCAGCGCGCTCCGAGGCAATGCCTTGGCGACAATTGCTGGCAATGATCCGACCAGAAAAGGTGTTACGAAGCAGGCCGAGACGGCCGCGCACGCTCCACTCCACCCCTTGCGTGCGGCTTACGTACTTCGGGCCGGTATAGCTTCGCTCAAGCATTAACGAATACGACTTGTATTTATGTTTAACAACGATAGGCTGCGTACGCTCTAGCGCATCGAGCATGTCGTCATAGGCACCGCGCTGGTCGTTGAGCTCATCTTTCGAAAGTTTGCGACCCGATGCGTTGCGATTCTCGGCTAAGGCCAAGCGATCTCGATTTTCGGTGCGGCGCTTGGTTTCCATTTTTTTCCAAAATTGCGTATCGCTATCGAGCTCTCGTGCAACAGAAGTCGTGCCGTCGTTAACACGAAGATTTGAGTAGTCCGAGGCTGAGCGCCCTGTAATACGCTCAGATGCAATCGTTGCCGAAAGCGCGTCGAACCCAACCGAACTAGATTCGGAGCGCGATGCGACGATGCCGCGCTTGTCGTCGAACTCAACAGAAAGTGTTTTTGGCGGCACCTTCGCGGTGATCACAAGCGTTTGCGATTCGGCGCAGGAAAAACGTGTGGTGATGGTCGTGAACGGGTCGTCCGGCAAAAGCGAGGAAGGGATGGGCGCGGGAATCACCGGCGTGATTTGCGCTTCAACCACGGCTATCGAACTGAGCGCAGTAACTATACAAAAAAATACGAGATGTTTCATTTTGATCCTCCAATAACGGCTTTAAACCCAACGTGAGAAGGAACGAACCCGAGCCGCCCATAAAAAGCGTGGGCTTCGGTGCGTCGAATATCACTTGTAAGTTGCACCAAGGCACAATTTTTTTCCTGCGCAATCGCCATGGCTTTATGTATCAGCCAGGCACCGATGCCCTTGCTTCGCAACGCGCTGCACACGCGCACCG
The DNA here is from genome assembly GCA_031376405.1 of Betaproteobacteria bacterium. GTDB lineage: Bacteria > Pseudomonadota > Gammaproteobacteria > Burkholderiales > Casimicrobiaceae > JANMDS01. The sequence goes on along the minus strand of JANMDS010000083.1, from coordinate 3,218 downwards.
CTTCGATGTTAGCGCGCGACGCACCCCGTCGTGAAAGCCCAGGGATAAATGAAATTTGCATCATCGCCACCACTTCACCTTCCAATTCGCCAACGAGCAGGTATTGATTTGGATCGGCGTTGATCGCATCGAACGCTTGCTCGTACACCGGGTCGCACGCATCTGCATCCCGATTCTTCCCGAGCACGTCATCGGCAATGAGCGCGAGCAGCGCAGGCAAATCAGCGCGCGTGGCGCGGCGAGCCTGGAGCGATGAAAGTAGGGGAGTGGTCACGTGTGCATTCAATTAATCGCGTGGGTGTGCGATACGTGCTTCGTGGCGCGCCAGCGGAGTCAATGACGTTAATGCTTGAGTCAGTGCGCTGCTCTCTGAAAGTAGGGTGTTGAAATCTACATCGCAGGCCGCGTTCGCGTGGCAGCGGGATTGGAGTTCGGCGCAAACGATGAGCCGTCGTGCCTCAAGAAGGGAGACGCATTGCTCCAGCGTGATGTCCTCAGGTGAATCCACATTGTGTTGCGCCACTAATGATCCCATTTTCAACTCCGTAACTGAAATGCGCATGCACTCCTATTTGCGTTCACCTATCGGCACAAACTTTTGATCTTCCGGCCCCGTATAGTTTGCGCTCGGGCGAATGATCTTGCCATCAATTCGCTGCTCAATCACATGCGCGCTCCAACCGCTCGTGCGCGAGATGACGAAAAGCGGCGTGAACATGGCAGTGGGCATGCCCATCATGTGATAACTCACGGCGCTGAACCAATCCAAATTCGGGAACATTTTCTTGATGTCCCACATCACGGTTTCGAGCCGCTCAGCAATGTTGTACATCTTCATATCGCCTTTGTCTTTTGAGAGCTTACGGGCGACTTCTTTAATGATTTTGTTGCGCGGATCGGCAAGGGTGTACACCGGATGTCCAAAGCCAATTACCACTTGCTTTTGCTCCACGCGCGCTTTGATGTCTGCCTCGGCTTCATCTGGCGTTTCGTAGCGTTTCTGTATTTCAAAGGCCACTTCGTTCGCGCCGCCATGTTTTGGCCCGCGCAGCGCGCCGATGCCCGCGCAAATGGCGCTATGCATATCTGAGCCTGTACCGGCTACGACGCGGCAGGCAAAAGTAGAGGCGTTGAACTCATGCTCTGCATAAAGATTGAGTGAAACGTGCATGGCCTTTACCCACGCTTCCGGTGGCTTCGTGCCATGAAGGAGATGCAGGAAATGGCCGCCAATCGAGTCGTCGTCGGTTTCTACTTCAATGCGCTTACCGTTGTGCGAGAAGTGATACCAATAGAGCATCATCGAGCCCAGCGAAGCCATGAGCTTATCGGCAATGTCCCGCGCGCCGGGGTGATTGTGGTCGTCTTTTTCGGGGGACACGCAACCGAGCACTGACACGCCCGTGCGCATCACGTCCATCGGATGCGACGACGCAGGCAATTGTTCCAGCGCCGCTTTCACCGCCATCGGCACGCCGCGCAAGGCTTTCAGCTTCGCCTTGTAGCCCTCGAGCTCAGCTTTGTTCGGCAGTTTTCCGTGCACGAGCAAATACGCGATTTCTTCAAATTCGCAATCGTCTGCGATATCCAAAATGTCGTAGCCACGATAAGCCAAATCATTGCCCGTGCGCCCGACGGTGCAAAGCGCGGTGTTGCCCGCTGCTGTGCCGGAAAGGGCTACGGATTTTTTAGGTTTGAAGCCTAGTGTGGTACTTGTTGTCGTGTCTGTCATGATGAAAGTGTCTTGTCAGTCTTTGTTAAATACCTGCGGCGCAGAATTGCCCTATTTTGAAACTTATCTCTTGAAAAAAAGTACGTCCCGTAGGGTGTGCAACACTTTTTTGCGCACCGGTCGCCCTAGGCGACGTTGCCTTGCAAAAACCGATGCTTCGCATCGACGGTGCGCACATAGGCTGTGCACACCCTCCGCCCGCTCCCGCTAGGGTCAACCAGGAACGTAGAACCCCCAAACACCGTTCAAAAATTCTCCTGCGGCAAACTTGATTGTGTAACCATTTACGTTGATCAGATACACCGACATAAAGTGTTTTTGATTTGGGTACAACGGGTCGGAGACTTCAATAGGGCTTTCTTTTGTTGCAATCCACTTATGTTTCCAGGGATTTACTTGGTCTACGAAGATTTCATCTGCACCCATATCGACGCCTACGAATCTCCAACTCACTTTCACTTCTTCCCCGCAAACAACGCATCTAACTTGCCTTCAAACGCGTGATACCCAATCCGATCATAAAGCTCATCCCGCGTTTGCATTGTGTCGACTACATTTTTCTGGTGCCCGTCGCGGCGAATGGCGGTGTACACATTTTCTGCCGCTTTGTTCATCGCGCGGAAGGCGGAGAGCGGGTAGAGCACGATTTGCACGCGGACGGAGCGCAATTCTTCCACGGTAAACAAAGGCGTTTTGCCGAACTCGGTGATGTTGGCAAGTACCGGCGCTTTGACCGCTTTGACAAATTTTTCATACGTGGGCAAATCGTACGCGGCTTCGGCAAAGATCCCATCCGCGCCGGCTTCTACGCACTTGACCGCGCGCTCAATCGCGGCGTCTACGCCATGCACTTGAATCGCGTCTGTGCGGGCGACTAAGAAAAAATTGGGGTCGGTTTTCGCGTCCGCTGCGGCTTTTACACGGTCTACCATTTCCTCGGTGGTGACGATTTCTTTGCCGGGGCGGTGGCCGCAGCGTTTCGCGCCGACTTGATCTTCAATGTGACACGCCGCCGCACCGAATTTGATGAGGGATTTCACTGTGCGGGCGATGTTGAATGCCGAGGGGCCAAAGCCGGTGTCGATATCAACCATGAGCGGCACATCGCACACATCGGTGATGCGGCGAATGTCGGTCAACACATCATCTAAATTGTTGATGCCCAAATCGGGCAATCCGAGCGAGCCTGCCGCGACGCCGCCGCCGGAGAGATAAATCGCGCGATAGCCCGCGCGCTTGGCCAAGAGCGCGTGGTTGGCGTTGATCGCGCCGATGACTTGCAGGGGCGATTCGTCTTTGAGGGCTTGGCGAAAAAGTTGGCCGGGAGTTTGCATTGGTTTTTTAGGGAGATATTCTCGAAAAAAGGGCTAATTTGCGCCGCGGGTATTGAAGCGAATGAGGGTTTGCTCCCAGCGGTGGAGGGCGCGCTGACCGTGGCAGGGGTGGAAGAAAGTTGGGCTGCTCACCCTCACCCCCACCCACAACC
>JANMDS010000205.1:0-9180 GCA_031376405.1 Betaproteobacteria bacterium | reverse complement strand
GGGCGACGGTTTCGAATACGCTCAGTGCGGCGACGACCTGGGTGTGCACCCGTCGTAACAAATGCGCCCGCCCTAAGCCTACGCCACGCACTTCAATGAGAATGCTCACCGCAGGACGCAGGCCCGCTACATTGCGCCCGGTATCGGGCTGCACGCCGCCCATCGATACCACTTTATCTTGTGCGTCGGGCGAAGTGGTGTGATAGTCAAACCCAGATATCTCCGCCGCACTCCACGCCTTACGAATTGGCGCACTAAACGCTGTTTCCGAAAACCGTGAAAGACCTGGATCCATATTGCCCACGCTTGCAGTTTGGATGAGCGCATCGTATTTCTGCACGACGCCAAACTTATCAATCCAGCGCCCGCCAACGGTAAATTCGTGCAAATCGAGCACCACCTGTGGCCGGTATTGCGCGGTCACGTTTGCAATGGCTTGCGCTTCCGGAGTGCGCAGCAAAAGGTGATCGCGATTTACATCAATCCCATTCGCTGTGGCCCGTGCAAATTTTTCTGCCCCATCCGGGTTGGCGCGGGGAATGATCAACACCGTTGCGCTTCGCAACAGCGCGGCGCGCGCATGAGCCACTGTATGCGCAATGGCAAGCGCTGCCTCCCCGCTCGCAGGTTCGTTGCCATGTTGTTGGGCGATGATGAGCACCACCGGATGGGTTGGGTCCACCACACCGTTTTGGGCCAACACAATCATGGGGATGGGCAGGTTTTTTTGCGAGCGACCGATGGTTTCTAGGCGCGCGTGGGGGGAGCCTTTTGCGAGCGCTTCGCCAAACTCGATGACCTCGGCATGCGAGGCGAAATCGCGGCGTTCCGCGCGCAGGCTGGGCGTGGGGTAGCGCGTGGTTGGTTCGGGAAACTGCGCAGCTACAGCTTCCGTCTCGACATAGACTTTTGTTGGATCAAATTGCGCGAAAGCTACGCTAACCAGCGCGCACCCTTGCGCGACGAATACGCACACACACCGTTGCAATCGCATGAACACTCTCACTAGGTTTTGATCACTTCAATTATGCGTGTACTGAAGCTCAGCCGCCTAAGGTATTACTCAGACAAAAAAATATGACCTAGTTTTCTCAGATGGAACATTTGCTCGGCTCCCTCCCCCAGCGGGGGAGGGCTGGGGTGGGGGGCTGTTTCGTCGGAACAAACTGCCTAGCTAACGCCTACATTCCCCCCACTGGAGGGAGGCGCGCACTGCGAAATTGAATCACGCACGTCGGTGCGTTAGGACACAAAAAGGTGTCTGCTCAATAAGTTCAAAACGGGTTCACTACACCCAAGACCTGCGGCGTAAATACGGCTATTTTTACAACTTATCTCCCCAAAAATTGGGTCTGTGGCTCGTCGCCGACGCGGGCGCGAATTACGCCTAAGTGCCAAGCCGTTTCACCTTGGGCATTGAGGTGGGCGATGGTGCGCGCTGCATCCTCTATTCCCACGACTACAACGAATCCCAAGCCGCAGTTATAGGTTTGCAGCATTTCCGCTTCGGCAATGCCGCCCTGCGCTTGCAGCCACTGAAATACCCCTGGAAGTTGCCAGCTCGCTTTATCCACCACGCCCACCACATTTTCAGGGAACATGCGGTGGGCGTTTTCGGTAATGCCGCCACCGGTAATGTGCGCCATGGCTTTCACATTTACAGTTTCTAAAAGCGACAAAATTGCTTTTACATAGATGCGCGTCGGCGTAAGCAGCGCTTCGCCCAGCGGCAAGGTTGCGCTCACTGAAGGCTCAATTTTTGCTAAATCAACGCCGCTTTTTTCGATGACTTTGCGCACCAGCGAGAAACCGTTGCTGTGCAAACCGCTGGAGGCCAAGCCGATCATCACATCACTAGGTTTCACGCTCAAACCATTAAGCGCTTTTGATTTTTCCACCACGCCCACGGCAAAGCCTGCGAGGTCGTATTCACCCGCCGGAAACGCATCGGGGTGCTCCGCTGTTTCACCGCCGATGAGGGCGCAGCCGGAAAGCTCGCAGCCGTATGCAATGCCTTTAATCACGTCCGCCGCCACTGGCACATCCAGCCGCTCACACACGAAATAATCTAAGAAAAACAGCGGCTCCGCGCCTTGCACGAGAATGTCGTTCACGCTCATGGCCACTAAATCAATGCCAATCGTGTCGTGCTTGTTGGTGGCGAACGCGAGCTTCAATTTCGTGCCCACGCCATCGGTGCCCGAGACCAGCACTGGCTCTTTGTATTTGCTGGGCAGGCCCATCATGGCACCAAATCCGCCAATGCCCGCCATCACTTCCGGGCGCATGGTGCGCTTGGCAAATGGTTTAATACGCTCGACCAATTGGTCGCCCGCAACGATATCAACGCCCGCATCACGGTAGGTTAAGCCAGCCATAGCAAGATCAATTTAAGGAGAGCAAGCTAGAATTTTAGGAGAATGAGCACACACACACCCGAAACGGCTCCTGAGCCCGGCGCAGAAACGGCGCAAACCCTTCCCGAAGCAGGCCTTAACCTGGAGCAAATGCGCCGTTACGCCTGGTGGGCGCTGGGCGTTGCGGTCATGTTCGGGCTGCTATTTTGGCTGTTAGGGCCGATCATGACGCCGTTTGTGCTGGGCGCTGTGATCGCCTACGTGGGGCATCCCCTCGTCGCGCGCTTGGAGGCGCGGCGTGTTCCCCGCGCGCTGGGCGCGGTAATCGTTATTTTGTTGGGCGTGGCCGCCATTGTGGGGCTGGTTTTTATTGTGCTGCCACTGGCGCAAGCCGAAATCGCGCAATTGGCCGAACGCATCCCCGCGCTGTTGACCAAAGCCCAGGAGGTGTGGCTGCCTGCGCTTCAGGCGAAATACGGTGTTTCGATCAATCTGGACGTTTCCCAGGTGCGCAAATGGCTCACCGAAAATGTTTCAGACGTGGGCGCGGTGGCGGCAAAAGTGGCGAAATCATTGCATGTGGGCGGGCTGGCGGTGTTGGGCTTTTTGGCCACCGCGCTGCTCACCCCGTTGGTTACGTTTTATTTGCTGCAAGATTGGCCCAAACTCACCCGCTCGCTCACCGATTTGATTCCGCGTGGCCTGCTCGCCTCGGTGCACGGATTCGCCCAGGAAATTAACACAGTCATTGCCGAATTTTTGCGCGGCCAATTCGCGGTGATGGCCGCGCTTGCCCTGTTTTACGCCGCGGGCTTAAAAATTGTGGGGCTCGAACACGGCGTGGCCATCGGCGTGCTCACCGGCTTGCTCGTGTTCATTCCTTACTTGGGTTTCGGGCTGGGGCTTATATTGGCCCTTGTGGCTGGTTTGACGCAATTTGCAACCTTAACGCCGCTCATTGGCATCGCAGTCGTATACGGCCTCGGGCAAGTGCTCGAAAGCTTTTACCTCACACCAACGTTAGTGGGCGAGCGCGTGGGCTTGCATCCACTGGCCGTGCTGTTCGCGCTCATGGCGTTCGGGCAGTTGTTCGGTTTTGTCGGCGTTTTGGTGGCCGTGCCCGCCAGTGCAATACTCTTGGTGGCGCTGCGCACCGTGCGAAAAGCCTACTTGACCAGTGAAGTCTATAAAAACGAAGTATGAGCACGAAACAAATTCCCCTGCCGCTCGGCGAGCCCCCCGCACAACGCTTCGAAACATTTTTTGGTGGCCCTAATGCCGAAAGCGTGGGCACGGCGCGCGGTTTTGCCGAAGGCGTACTGAACGCCCGCAGCCTGGTCGTGCACGGCCCGCCGGGCTGCGGTAAAAGCCACGTCCTGAACGCGGTGGCACACACACTGAGCGCGCGCGGATTGAAAATTCACGCAATAGACCTGGTGCAAGATTTCGACGATAACTATTCGTTGCCAGACGATGTAGACGCGATCGTTGCCGACGGCGCGCACGCAAGCCTGCCCCCGCCCGTTGAGGGCGCGCTATTTAATTGGTACAACGCCCATGCACTGAACGGCGGCAAGCTTATCGTGGCGCTGCGTCCGCCGCTCGCCGGAAGCGAAATTCGCGACGATTTGCGCACCCGATTGGCCGCTGGGCTGGTTGTGCGATTGTCCGCACTCGACGACACCGAGCTGAAACTCGCCCTCGCCCACCACGCCCGCGCACGCGGTTTGGAACTCAACGACGGCGTGCTGCAATATTTGGTTACAAGATTGACACGCGATATGGGCACCCTCACGGCGCTTCTGGAGGGTTTAGACACCCTTTCTTTGGCTGAAAAGCGTGCCATTTCTATCCCATTGCTGCGCACTTTGATAAGCTAAGCCCTTGAATCGTTGATGTTTAGCGTGCAATATGTCAAACTTGCAGCTGATGTAAATGATGGTGTCAACGGAATGGATTGCGTGGCGTTAGTAGCACTGACGCAGCAAAACGCATAACACCGCCGAAGCGCGCCGACAGATAAACGTCGCATTTTTTAATTTTCCTTACGAGGTCTCCAAATGAATCCAGTTCGCGCTGAAGAAGCAAAAAAAGTTGCTAAGAAAAAAGCAAAAAAAATGAAGAAAGCAAAGAAGGCGTAACTTAGAAAATAAGTTAGCACTCTAAAGTTTCTCGAAAAAAGGACGGTTCGCCGTCCTTTTTTTATGCCCATTTTTCGGGAGATAAATCTGAAAAGTGCTTCGTTTTACGCCGCAGGTATCTCTCGCTGAGGTAATACCTGCGGCGTAAAAACGGCACATTTTCAACTTTATCTCCCCAAAAAACACCGCTGCAACCTGCCCCTAAAATGCCGTAATGCAAAAGAAACACATCATCATCGGAATGTCGGGCGGGGTTGATTCCGCGGTCGCAGCGTGGCTTTTAAAGCAGCAAGGGCACCACGTCACCGGCGTGTTCATGAAAAATTGGGAGGACGACGATGACAGCGAGTATTGCTCCTCCCGCCAAGATTTAATTGACGCGGCGGCAGCGGCGGACGTAATCGGCATCGACTTAGATGCGGTAAATTTTGCTGCGCAATACAAAGACCGTGTGTTTAAACATTTCCTCGAAGAATACGGCGCGGGGCGCACGCCGAACCCAGATGTGCTCTGTAACAGTGAAATCAAATTTCGCGCATTTTTGGACTACGCGATTGCCCACGGAGCGGACGCGTTGGCGACGGGGCATTACGCAGGCGTGCGTGAGCGCGATGGAAATTTTGAGCTCCTGCGCGCGCACGATGGCTCGAAAGACCAAAGCTATTTTTTGCACCAGCTCACCCAGGCGCAACTTTCAAAAGCGGTGTTCCCGCTCTACGAGCTACTCAAAAAAGACGTGCGCACCATCGCGAAGCGCGAAGGTATTCCAAACTTTGCAAAAAAAGACTCCACCGGCATTTGCTTTATAGGCGAGCGCCCGTTTCGTGAATTTTTAGAGCGCTATTTGCCCAAAACGCCGGGCACGATGTGCACCCCCGATGGCAAAGCCGTTGGCACGCATCAGGGGCTGGCCTACTACACGCTAGGACAACGGCAAGGCCTGGGGCTGGGCGGGAATGCTACGGGCTCTGGCGAGCCTTGGTTCGTGGCGCAAAAGCGTATGGTGCAAAACGAGCTGATTGTGGTGCAAGGGCACGACCACCCGCTCTTGTCCAAACACGAAGTGCAAGTGGAAAATATGCATTGGATTGGCGCAAACACCGCTACCGAAAATAGTGTGTGCGGGGCAAAACTGCGTTACCGCATGGTCGATGCGGCAGCGCACGTGCGCGAAACCGCACCAGGTACTTTGCAATTGACGTTTGACACGCCGCAATTTGCCCCGACACCCGGGCAGTACGCAGTGCTTTATCAACGCGAGGTCTGCTTGGGCGGTGGCGTAATTGTCATGCGGTAATCCGCGCATCACAACAAAAAACGCCTGCACGTGAGCAGGCGTTTTTTTTAACCGCGTAGCGCCTTATCGGCTCGGCAAGCAGAACACCACTTTGCCACCTTGCCAGCCAGCACGGATCGATTGTTGACGTTCAATTTCGCTCAAGGCGTAGCGGTAGCGTTCGCCGACGCTGGAAAACTCGTATACCGGCGTGCTGCCCGCAGCGCACGCGCCGCCGTTTGCGAGTTCGGCCATAAATGCCGTGCCGTCGGAGACGTAGCCTGCCTCGAGCAACGCATCACAATCGGTGCGATTAAGCGCGTAGCGGGCTACGTTGTTAAACCGATTGTGTACGCGACAAACTGGCTGTGGCACCAAAACGCCAACTGCTTGCGCGGTGAAATCAAACGTATCGGCGACCTGCCCGCTACGCACCCAATCGCCGCCCCGCGCGCCGGAAAGCAGGGTTTGCACTTCAACTAAATCGGTCGTCAGATGAAAGCTATTGATGCTGCGGTTCCAGAGCTCAATCAGTGGCACGCGGCCAGGTGCATTGGTGATTTCGCTCGCGTGGCGGCGATCAGCCACCGCTGCAACTGCTGCCGCCGCATCGAGCCTGCCGCCGTAGCATGATTCGAAATTGGTAGAACAATCTATTGTGGCGCTCGGTTTATCGAAGGCCGTATTTTGCAAAATATTGAGGATACGCCCTGGCGAAAGCGTTGGGTCACGCGAAAGCATGAGTGCAATCGTGCCTGCTACATGCGGCGCCGCCATGGAGGTGCCTTGATACGCTTGGTAGTAGCTTCCGCTCGCACCTACGCTACCGGCGTTGAGCGTTGAGATGACTTGATTAAACCCTTGCGCACCGCCCCCTGGCGCAGCAATTTCCACCGATGGGCCAAGATTAGAGTACTCAGAAATACTGCCATTTCGATCTGTGGCGGCAACGGTGATGACGCCTTTGCAATTGGCAGGGCTATAGTTTTGGGCATCGTCGGCAGAGTTACCTGCGGACACAACGACCGATGCGCCGCGAGAAAGTGCGTAGTCAATCGCCGCTTGGGTGTACGCATCGCAACGGCCTTCGCCGCCCAAACTTAAATTCAAAACTTTTGCTGGGTTGGTATTGGTCGGCGCGCCTGGCACGCTGCCGCCAGCCGCCCAACGAATACCATCTGCAACGTCGTCGGAGAAACCACCGCAACGGCCCAATACGCGGATAGGCTGGATGCGTGCATTTGGCGCTACACCGGCAATTCCCTGGCCGTTGTTCGCTTGCGCAGCGATGATGCCTGCGACGTGCGTGCCGTGCCAGCTACTGCCATAGCGGTAGCTGTTGCCGCAGTCGTCGTAATCTTCGAAATCGCCTTGATCGGAAGGGTCGCCGTCCATGCCATCGCCGTCCACGGAAATGTACCGTTCACGAATGAAATCGTAGCCAGGCACCCATTTCGCGTTCAAATCGGGATGGTCGGTGTAACCCGTATCAATCACGGCAACGGTAACCGGGCTTGTGCCCGCGAGCGACCACGCGCGCAACGCGCCCATACCGCCTGCGGCTTCTTGAAGCGACCACTGAAGGTTAAAAAACGGATCATTAGGAATATTAAATGGCGCGAACGGTTTGGCCGCATGTACGCGCACCATCTTCATTCGCTCCACGGCAACAACATCTGGATGCGCTTGCAATGCGCTCATGGTTTCGGCCAGATCCGCATCGGTTGCACCGGCGGGCAGCGCCACCGATAGCGCACCCGCGCGAATTCGGGCCAAGCTAAGCGACTTTTGCGTCGCAGCGCGCAATTCAGGCATCCAACGGGATTTGGCGTTTGCCAAGTTCAATTGCACGGATTCGTTGAAATCCACGCGCAGCACGCGCGGATGAAGCCGGGGCATTTTCTCCCCCACAACAACCGCTCGGGCGCTCTCCGCCCAGAGTACGCTGGCATCGTCGCGCAGCGCTTGCAGCATATCCGCAACCTCCGCGGACACCGTCCATTCGCCTTGGGCATTGAGCTTGCCCACTGTAAGCTTATGACGCAGCGCGAGCGCAGAAATCGCGTTTTCCTGCGCGGGCTGCAGCTTGATCACCGCTTCGGCTGCAACGGCGGTTTGCACCCCGCACGCGGTGCTCAGCGCCAGTGCGGCGGCAGTAGGTATGAAGCGAAAAGCGGTCAGTCGGAGCATATTTTTACTCTACATTGAATTCGATTAAGCCAATGTCATTGTATGCGGAAGGTTCCATTTTGAGAATGACTTCAACGATCTGGGCTCGAAAAGCGACGCAAACGCGACACTTATAGGCGGTTTAACAGCGCAAGGCATGCTCAGTAATAAATACCTGCGGCGCAAAAAGAGCCTATTTGGGCAGATATCTCCTAAAAAATGCACTTTTTGCGCCGCCGTGACCTCTGCACGACTGCAAATCAATAAAAATTATTCTAGATTGCGTCATTCGGAAGAAGGTCGGAATCCAATTTTCTTTCGTAAAAAACGCTTAACGAGTGCGTTTACGAACGGAGCTAGACCCCGGCCCTCGCCGGGGCGACGAACAATCAGTTGTGCAGAGGTCGTCCGCAGGTTTTTTGTATAAACCACAAAAAAGCCCGCCGAAGCGGGCTTTTTCTTAAGATAACGCGTGCTTAGATGGCTTTTGACTGGTACGTGTCGCCCTTGATGCTTGGATAGCGAACATGCTCAACCAACTCTTGAATCGCGCGCGAGGGAGCCGGCGTAATCAAGCTGACGATGATGATGACCAAGAAACCCAGCGGCACACCGAACAAACCGGCGGAAATCGGGCTAATGTCCCACCACGTGTTGTCGGCAACCGAACCGGTAACGCCAAACGTTTTACGCAGCCAAGGTTGCGTCATGCACATATAGTAGAACGTAATGCCTAGGCCGGCCAACATGCCCAAGGAGGCGGCGATGCCGGTTGTGCGTTTCCAGAAGATACCCAACACCAGCGCGGGGAAAAACCCAGCCGCAGCTAAGGAAAACGCGGCGGACACTAAAAACAAGATATCTGCCGGTTTCTGCATGGCCACATACGCCGCGCAACCCGCCACCACCAACAGCAACGCTTTTGATACAGCAATTCGCGTAGAAGTTGCCGCGTTAGGGTTAATCATCTTGTAGTAGAAGTCGTGCGAGAGGGCGTTGGCAATCGTTAAGAGCAAGCCATCAGCCGTAGAGAGCGCAGCGGCTAAACCACCCGCTGCCACCAAGCCGGAGATTACATAAGGTAAGCCGCCGATTTCGGGCGTAGCCAACACCACGATGTCGCCACCGATGGCGATTTCTGCCAATTGCACGATACCGTCCATATTCACATCACGAATGGAAAGCAACGATGGATCCACCTTCGACCACGAGTTCACCGGATTCAGCGTGGACACGG
>JANMDS010000194.1:0-4367 GCA_031376405.1 Betaproteobacteria bacterium | reverse complement strand
CGCTGGGCTGCCGCGCTTCCAGGCGGCGGGCGAATTGCTTCTGCGCGCGCTGCGGGAAGTGCACCGTTTGTTGGCAGTGGTGGTACTCCAGCCCGTTTCACCGCTTCCGTTTGCGGCGTGGTGCGGCTATTTTTGCTCGATGCATCAAGTGCTTTGCGCTGTTCGGCAGGCAATTCACGATAGGCATCCCACTTGCGTTTGAGCTCCTCTCGCGTTTCTTGTTTAGCGATCGGATTGGCTTGCGGCTTGTTAATTTCGCGGAACTGATCCCGAGCGGCACGGCGGTCATTGGGACTCATGCGCGACCACCCTTCCATGCGCGTGGTGAGCCGTTGCTGCTCCGCAGCGGAGAGCGTGGGGTAGCGGTTGGCCATTTCGCGCCACTTTTTCTTGTGCGTAGCCGACAGGGCCTCCCACTCTCCAGCGAGGGGTTTCAAAACAGTTTGCTCGGTAGCGCGCAGCTCGCCAAAGCTTTGCGCGCGCAGCTCTGCCCCAGCGCTAAAAGCGAGGGAGGCTAAAACGATCAATACAGTTTTGACATACATAAAAAGCGCTTCAGTGAAAAATCAAATGTGAGCTTACTTGTCGCCGGAGGTTAGCCAAGTTTTAAAGCCCTTATCGAAATACACATCCATCGGCACATCCGACGATAATATTTCCATGTCGGCTTCCGCTGCATCCGCGGCGCGCTTGTTTTGCTCCCAGTGCATACCACCGTAAAGCGCCAATGCCATTGCAACGAGCAAGCCTGCACCCCAGAACGTTGGGTCGGTAATACGGTCGGTGAAGCCACCGGATTGGGCCAATGTGCCACCACGATTCACGACCGTAGATTGTGCAGGGCGGGCGTTCATCTGCACGAGGGCCAAACGGCGGCCTTCGGACAACCGGCGGGACACAGCGGGCGAGAGTTGGCTCGCGCGGGCATCGAGGTAAAGTTTGGCGGCAGTGCCGATTTTTGCTTCAAGCACATCGCGTTGAGCGGAGGTGAGTGATGTACGCGATGGAGTATTCATAGCGTAATTCCTTTCTTTTTAAGCGCAATTGCCAAAGCATGCACCGCTCTGGAGCAGTGGGTTTTTACGCTGCCTTCTGAGCAGCCCATGGCTTTTGCCGTTTCGGAGGTATCGTGTTCTTCCCAGTAACGAAGTAGAAACGCTTCCCGTTGACGCGCTGGGAGCTTCTCGATCACTTCTTCAATGGCTGTCATCACCTGCTCTTGCTCCAAGGCTTGCTGCGGGCTTTGGGCCAGTTGCGCGCCGGACTCGACCTCCAGCGCTTCAAGCAGGTCAAAATCATCGTCCTCACCATCGCGGTTACCGATGTCGCCTAGCAGTGTGGTCCAGGTATTGCGTACCTTGCTGCGCCGGAAGAAATCGAGCGTAGTGTTTTGCACGATGCGGGTAAAAAGCATCGGCAGCTCATTGGCGGGCTTATCCGAATACTTCTCGGTCAGCTTCATCATCGAGTCTTGCACGATATCGAGTGCCGCGTCTTCGTCGCGCACCGCAAACATAGCCTGCTTAAATGCCCGTCGCTCGCTTGAGGCGAGAAAAGCGTTCATTTCCTGAGCAGTGGCCAGTTTGGGCTCCTTCACGCGGGTCGCAAGGGAGCGATCGCTTATGGTTATATTACAAATTATAGGGGGAGCGGTCGACCCAATTGAGGGCGAGCGTAACAACTCAAGTGAGTTTTTGCGCCGAGGTGCTACGCGTTAACGTTCCGTCTCCCGCTATTCGCGTCCCCTGCAGATGATCTTTAGGAAAGAATCTAGAAAACCTGCGGCGTAAAAGCGGGCACTTTTGCGATTTATCTCCCCAAAATGGGCTATAGCCGTGCGCCCTGATTTGCAGTAAGCTTACAACGCGGAGGCGACCAAACCTAAATTCGTTGAACAACACACGCGCCTCGAAGGAGATTTTCATGCCAGCGGCAGATGAGGTTGCGCAAGGCGTAGCAAGCGCGCCAAAAAAGTGGCAGTTGGGTATTGTGCTGGTGCACGGTATTGGCGACCACAAACAAGGCGAAACGCTGCTGCAGTTTGGCGAGCCATTGCTCGAATGCGTTCACCGGCGCGTGTGGTCGATGTGGAAGCGGGCGGATGCAGATCCGAAACTTGCCTTTGAGGAGCATGGCCCGAACGAGGCAAAGCGATATTTCAACGAACTATTGCTCGGCGCAAAGTTAAGCGCTTATGTCGATCAATCTATGCCAATCCCGATTCGCCGCTTGCTTGCTGAAAACGCGAACGCCGAAATCAAAGTATCGGTGCCGCACATTGAAAGTACGCTTAACGCCGATGGGAAGCGGCTCGTAACCCGAAAAGTGCTGCACTGGAATGTGCAGGAAACGTGGTGGGGCGAGCAAGTTATTGAGCCCAAGGCGGGCGATGTCATTGGCTGGATGATGACGCGTGCGCCCTGGATCATTGGGCAGTTTTTTTATGAGCGGTTCGCAAATCGAGTGTTTCGATCTATCCCAGCTGATGCCGTTCGGTTTATTGGCTACGCTACGTGCGCAGCATTCGCAGCACTTGCTATTCAAATAATTTTTCTCGGATTTGCATTAGCCAGCTTGATTCCCATCGTCTCGCGCTGGGTAGGACCGGCGTTGCTGCAAGTCGCAGGGGTTTTGGGCGACGCGTATGTGTTGATCGTGCAAGATTTGCAGCACGCAGCGATTGTGGAGCGGGTGCACGATACGCTCAAGTCGATGCGTCCGCAGTGCGACAAAGTGGTGGTAATTGCCCACTCGCAAGGCTCTGGCGTGCTTTTTGACGCGCTCGCGACCAAAACAGAATTTGAAAACTGGACACCGGATCACATCATTACGTTTGGCGCGGGCGTAGCCAAGCTCAAAACGCTCTTTTACGCCGAATCCCGCGAGCCCTGGACGATGCAAGTGGCGGGCTGGTGCGCATTTTTAGGCGCTCTAGTCGGCATCGTTGTTTCGGTGCTGTCTGTTTGGTTGCTCAAACTGCCGTGGATTCATGCTGGCGCGGTCGGAGTTGCCGCGTTTGTTGTCTTTAGCTTTGTGATCGCAAAATTCAGCCTGTTTCCTTGCTATGTGCGCTGTCGGCGAGTTTTTGAATACAAACAGGGTGCGTCCAGCGTGCCGAACGCTTCGGGCGCGTCCGTAACCGAACCTTCGACTTGGACCGATTTCGCCGCGTCGCACGATCCGGTTCCGATGGGGCGCTTGGGCGTGCGCGGCAAATCGGGGGAGCAAACGGTCTTGGGCTACCTGGTAACCGCGCACCGCATTTGGAACGAACGCAGTTGGCTTTCTGATCATGTAACGTATGCAGACAATAAAGCAGAATTTTGTGCGCCGATTGTTGAACTGTTGCTGAATTGGTCCGGCGCGAACGCGGCGTTACGGCACAGTATTCCCAGCAACGTGCGGGAGACCCACCGCACCTTATCGCTCATCCGCGGTATCTTCGAGCATCTGATTGCTTACGCGATTGTGGCAGCGTTGCCTTGGTTTGATTCAAAAATGGCGTGGATGCAAGAGCCATTCGTGCGCGCCGTGAGCGGAACTGTGAAATCGCTTTGCACGGCCTGGCTACCGGAGCTCATTTCCGCCCCAATCTGTGGCAAATCATCAGCGGAATTGTCGGAAGGATTTGTGAGACTTTCCTGGTCCATTCTTGCGTTAATCGCCTATGCCCTGGCGCTCTCCGGACTCGCGATTATGCAAAGATGGTGGCGCGCGGAAATCGCCAATCGAGCGCTACAAGATAAAGCGCTTAAGAAAGGGCAACACTGGGGCGTGGTTGTGTGCGTTGCCGTGCTTTATCTGATGCCACTCTTAGCGTTGTTTTGTTTTTTTATCGGGCCATGGGACGGGCGATATCCGCTCGCAGCAGTTTTCGTGGCGGTCAGTTCCGTACCACTCGCAATTGGTTTTTGGCTCGCGCTTGAATCCGCATTAAACCGCAAAAAAGATTTTCAAAACGCAAGTGCGATACTCAAAATGTAGTGGAATAAAGCCTCAATACCTGCGGCGCAAAACAAGCACTTCTTGGGAGATATCGCCCACAAAAATGCTCATTTTGCGCCGCAGGTTTTTGCTACGGGCGCTGACAAATGCTCCGCGTGTTAATCCGCTTCCGCGCTGATTTTATGAATGGTTAAATCGGCACCGGTGTGCTGTTGCTCATCGTCGAGCCGCAAGCCCATCATAGCCTTGAGCCCGCCATACACAATGCCCGCGCCGATGACGGCAACGGCTATGCCAAGCAGTGTGCCAACAAGTTGCGAGCCGAACGCGACACCGCCTAAGCCACCCATTGCTTTGCTGCCGAAAATACCGGCCGCCAACCCGCCCCATGCACCACACAAACCATGCAGTGGCCACACGCC
>JANMDS010000193.1:0-5408 GCA_031376405.1 Betaproteobacteria bacterium | reverse complement strand
GGTGCTCCGGCCATCGCGCTCACCCGGCTGCGCCTCAGCACGGCATTAATGCGGGCAAGCAGCTCTTGTGGATTAAACGGCTTGGCGAGGTAGTCATCGGCACCGTTTTCAAGCCCAATGATGCGATCTGTTTCGTCTGATTTAGCAGTGAGCATAATGATTGGCGTTTCGATGCCACGCGCCCGCAAGTCTTTGCAGACGGTCAGGCCATCGCTTCCTGGCATCATCCAATCCAGCACGATCAGATGCGGCGGGTCGCGCTCTAAGCGACGTTCGAGCTCCTTCGCATTCGCCAGAGAGGTCACCGCGAAACCTGCTTGCGTGAGGTAGCGATCTAGTAGCTCGCGCAGCCGAGCATCATCGTCGATCACTAAAATTTTTGGTGTTGTTTTTGTTTCCATAAGTGAAGCGTACCGCATCTACGCCGGATTCACACCAATTGCAAAAATCCCTTACAAATACGTCGCGTTGGCGACAAAAGGGCGCGTTTCACGGAGCAACGGCATGATGAAAAGAAAATAGCACAAATGGATTTTGTCTATGTTATTCATCCCGATAAACGGACGTTCGAATGCGACTAATGGTATTGTGCTGCAATCGTTTTCTGCCCTACTATGCGTTTGCGGTGAGAACGATGGGCAACCAAAGATTGCACCGCTCGGCTGAGCCCACCCCTCGCTATCTCCGGTCTTACCGGGCTCTTATCGATTCAACCCCGGCTTCGGCTGGGGTTTTTTTTACTAAGGTAATTCTGTGTATTGCATTTTTGGTGCGAACACGCGTTGTAAAGCAATGCGAATTTGGAGCGGAAAAGTGACTGGTGACAATATGCGAACAAGGCTTGCTTCCGAACCTTCAGTACGTAAGCCGCTCTCCATGGCGAATTCCTTGCTCTCGGACCTGCCCGGACGGCGCACACGTGGACGTACCCACATTCTTGCAGCTCTCATTGACGTGCGGCGGGCATTGAGCCATGCAGAAATTGAGGCGCAACTGCCGCCGGACGTAGCGTTAGATCGGGTAACGCTGTATCGCATTTTGGATTGGCTTGTAGAACACGGCTTAGTCCACCGAGTTTTGGGTGCAGACCGCGCGGTGAGGTTTGCGTTTAACGGCAATACTAACGGCGTCCAGCCCGACGCTGAGATGCACGCGCACTTTCAGTGCGATACCTGTGCCCGCGTGGTATGCCTAGAAGCACTGCCGACGCACTTACCCACGCTCAACAATGGCTTTTTGGCTCGTAAAGCCGACGTGCTTGTTCACGGTCAATGCGATCAGTGCGCGCAGTTAAAAACAGCTGTTTGCCGTAGCGATACCACTCATCCAGGAGCGGCTTCTGCGCAAGAAACGAACAAATAAACACATAAAATCAAAGGCATAAGATTGTTGAGCGCACCAAAGATGATAGGCAAAACATTAGCGTCAACCGAAGCGCATAGACAAAGTGTTAAACTCCCGCACCGCTGATACATGGAAGCGGTGTCGAACTCGCATTGCACACATATGGTGGCAACGAGGGCACTAAGGGATACACAATGATGCAGTTGAAGGTAGAAAAACGAGTGAACAGAACTGAGAAACCCCAGCGTGCAACGCGTGCGACAGCCTCCGCAAAAACTGCCGCAACTAAAGCAAAACCAGCGCTGCCGACTGTAGCGGAAGTGGTCAAGCCAGCTAAAGTCGCCAAAGTCGTCTCCCCCGTAGTTCCTGCTCAAGAGCGCGATCTCGTGTTTGGCATGGTAAAGCCTACGATCTCCGAAAAAGACCTCCTCAAATCCAAAGAGGACGACTATATGAGCAAAGAGCAGTTGAATTTCTTCAAATTCAAATTGCTCGAAGTGCGCTCGCAAATTTTGGCTAACGCTAGCGACACTGGCGAACACTTGCGTGAAAACGAAGTGACAACCGACCCAGCTGACCGGGCTACCCAGGAAGAGGAATACACGTTGGAGCTGCGCACGCGTGATCGCGAGCGCAAATTGCTCAAAAAAGTAGAGCGCAGCCTGCGCATGATTGATGAAGGCACGTATGGCTGGTGCGAAGAAAGCGGCGAGCCTATTGGCTTGCCACGCCTGCTTGCCCGCCCCACGGCCACGCTTTCCCTCGAAGCGCAGGAGCGTCGTGAGCGCATGCAGAAGCTTTACGGTTAAACATTTCGTTGTCTCGCAGGCCGTATTGTCGGCCGATTCGTCGGCCGAATCGTCGGCGTATGCACCGCCTATTTGAAAGGATTAATTATGAGTTTTGCTCTCCCTCCACTTCCTTACGCCGATACTGCGCTCGAACCCACTATTTCGGCTAAAACATTGTCGTTTCACTACGGCAAACACCACAAAGCCTATTCGGACAATTTGATCAAAATGGCTGAAGGTAAAGAGTGGGCCAACCATTCTTTGGAAGATGTGATCCGACTGAGCGCGGGCAAAGCCGATATGGCGGGCGTGTTCAACAATTCTGCGCAAATCTGGAACCACACGTTTTATTGGAATTGTCTGAAGCCTAATGGCGGCGGTGCACCCACCGGCAAATTGGCGACTATGATCGACGCTGCATTTGGCTCGTTCGATAATTTCAAAAAAGAATTTGCCAACGCCTGCATGACCCAATTTGGCTCCGGCTGGGCATGGCTTGTTGCCGAAGGCGACAAAGTCAAGTTGGTTAAAACCGGTAACGCAGAAACGCCTTTCACCAACCCAGCGATTAAGCCTTTGCTTACGATTGATGTGTGGGAACACGCTTACTATGTGGATTACCAAAACCGCCGTGCTGACTATGTTGCAGCGGTGATTGATAAGCTCATCAACTGGGACTTTGCTGCGGCCAATTTGGCAAAGTAAGCTTTTGAATCGATGAACGCAAAATGGCCGCTGTAAAGCGGCCATTTGCTTTTAAGATAACTTGACGGTTTTGAACTCCATACCTGCGGCGCAAAAAGCACCCATTTCGAACTTTATCTCCCAAAAAATCGCGCTCTGCTAAAAAGCTGTGGTGACATCCGTACTCACTTTCGATTCTGTTGAACATGCCTACGCCGGTAAAACGGTATTGCGTGCGACGTTCTCACCAACCACGCTTCGCGGGGGTGAGGTTGCACTGCTCATGGGTCCATCTGGGAGCGGCAAGAGCACGTTGCTCACACTTTTTGCCGGTTTGCTGTTGCCCTCGCACGGTACGATTTCTGTGGCCGGCGCCACTTGGCATACCCTTTCTGAGACTGCGCGCGATAAACATCGCGCAAAAACGATTGGCTATGTGCCGCAAACATCGCATTTGCTGCCCACGCTCAATGTGCTCGATAACGTATTGCTACCAAACTTTTTTGCGAAATGTGGTGGCAATGCTACGGCGAGGGCGCTTGCGCTATTAGAGGCATCTGGGCTTGCTCACCGAAGCCACGCCCGTATCCATACGCTCAGCCAGGGCGAAACCCAACGCGTGGCGCTCTGTCGCGCGCTTGTCAACCAGCCAACGCTCTTGCTGGCCGATGAACCTACCGCTAATTTAGACGATGCCTCGGCCGCGCGTGCGGCGCAGCTGCTCGTGGCCGCAGCGCGGGATCAAGGTGCCGCGTTGGTGATCGCCACCCATGATCACCGCATGAAATCGGCAATTGTTGATGCGAAGCTGTGGATGTTGTCCCCATGCTGATGAAGCTCATCGGCGGGCAACTGCGCCACCGCCCGCTTAACACTGCGTTGCACGTTGGCCTCATCGCGCTCGGCACGGCGGCAATGCTTTTGGTCTCGCATTTGGTCAATGCTCTGAGCGAGCGGGCCACGCGCGATGCCCGCAATATCGATTTGGTTGTGGGCGCGAAAGGTTCGCCGGTGCAATTGGTGATGTCGGGCGTGTATCACGCCGATGTGGCACCCGGTAACGTGCGCTTTAGCGAGCTCGGTGCGTTGAGCGCCAATCCGTTGGTTGCGCACGTTATTCCACTGTCGATTGGCGATAGCGTCGGAGGATTTCGCTTGGTAGGCACCTCTACAGACTTCATCGTCCACTACGGCGGTACATTTGCCGAAGGTGGGCTCAATACCGCGCCGATGGATGCGGTGGCCGGTGCGGAGGTTGCCAAAAAATTAGGGCTCGCGGTCGGTACGACGCTCATCAGCCAACACGGGCTCGATAGCCAAGGCGCAGGCGGCGGGCACGAAGGTCACCCGCTCCTGGTCGCAGGCATACTCGCGCCAACTGGCACCGTGCTCGATCGGCTGGTGGTCACGAGTTTGGAAGCGGTGTGGATGGCGCACGGGCTTGACCCCAGAGGGCCAACCCGAGAAGTCACCCTGGCTTTGGTGCGCTACAAATCTCCGCTGGCCGCGGCGAGTCTGCCGCGTGCGATCAATATGTCAACCACGCTGCAAGCGGCGTCGCCCGCGCTCGAATCGGCCCGCTTGCTCACAATTTTTGGTTGGGTGGCCGATTTGCTCCGCGCGTTTGCGGGTGTGGTTTTAGTCGTGGCCGGATTATGTGTTTTTGTCGCCCTCACCCAAAGGCTCTCAGAGCGCCGCTACGACATCGCGGTAATGCGCTCGCTCGGAGCGAGCAGAAGCACGATTACCGCGCTCCTGCTGTTCGAAACAGCGCTTGTCGGGGCATTGGGCGCGGTGCTTGGTGTGGTGGTGGCTCGGCTCGCCGCAATAGGCGTGGCCAAAGCCGTGCCAGCGAACGCAGCCATTTCGTTCTCCCCCGCGCACCAAATGGAGCTTTTAGCGGTCATAGCCGTTATAGTGTCTGCTTTGTTGTGCGCGCTATGGCCGGCTTGGCGGGCGTATCGCTTGGAGGCGGGCAGCGTGCTCGCACAAGGACGTTGAAATGATGAAAATGACAATGCGAAATATAAAGTGTTCTCCGGCCTGGCTCTTGGCCGCGTTCGCGCTCGCCCAAAGCACAAACGCGTGGGCGCAAGCGGCCAAAGCCCCACCCGCGCCGGCGGTGCCAGTTGCACCGGGGCAGATGATTACCCCGCAGGAGTATTTAGCCGAAAAAGCGGGGGTAACCTCTTGGCGGCTTTTAAGCTTGGTGCAGCCGATCAAAACCGGCGGGAAAATCGTGCCTGAATACGATAAACAGATCAGCGCGCTCAATGGCAAAGCGGTCAAAGTGCAAGGCTTCATGCTTCCGCTCGATATGGGCGACAAGCAAAAGCGCTTCTTACTCTCCGCCGCGCCACCGCACTGCACATTTTGCTTGCCAGGCGGCGCGGAGACGATGATTGAAGTGCGCGCAAAATCTGCCGTGCGCTACGGGTTTGATGCGGTCGTGCTCTCGGGCAAGCTAGCGGTGTTGAAAGACGATCCAACCGGCTTGTACTACCGGCTCACCGATGCCGAAGAGGACGTAGAAAAGAAGTAATTTGAACAACTACCTGCGGCGCAAAAACAGCACCTTTTGTAAATTAT
>JANMDS010000135.1:0-18080 GCA_031376405.1 Betaproteobacteria bacterium | reverse complement strand
GGGTGCGGGCGTTGGAGTGGGCATTGGCGGCAGAGCGAGCCGTGGATCGGGTTTTGGTCCGCAGCTTTCTCGGATGAGTTTCTGATTATCTTTGGCCAACGTCGCTACACTATCCCAACAATCTTCGCTGCTCGACCAACGCGTTGTCGTTTCATTAGATTGGCGATAGCCTTGAAACGCGCCCGTGCCAAATAATGAAATCGCCACGTAGCTATACGGTAGCTCAGCTGCGCTAGCAGGCTGCGAGGCGCATTGATATTTTCCGGCGCTATCCTTGGGTAACTCTTTGTTATTCTCCCAAGCATTTTGTGCACACGGCATGCCACCACCGGGTACCGCGTACTCAAAAATAATCGCACCGGCGACGTCGAACTGCAAATATTGCGTAACGCCATAAATCCCCTTCTCAGGGTTTGAAATGCAGGCGGTTAGTCCAAGCGCGGCTCCGAATGCCGACACCAAAATTTTCGATTTATTCAAAGTCTCCCCATCCTACGCAGCGCGCGGTTTAAATGATTTCGCTTTTTATCAAATCGGTGATGACGCTCCGGTTTTCACTGCTCCGTGATGCCTTCGCGCTGCTATTTCAAGAGGATTTTTCAGGAGATTATTCTTAAAGCAAGCGCTTTTTGCGCCGCAGGTTTTAATGCGTTTGCAATAAAAAAGCCACCTCGCGGTGGCTTTTTTATTTCATCAAACGAATCAATCGGCCGCTTTAAGCGATTGCCCTTTTTTCGCATCAAAAAACTGCTCATCTTCCGTGGAGCCGTGCAATGCCGTAGTCGAAGATTTCCCGCCTTGAATCGCTTGCGTTACCGCATCGAAGTAACCGGTGCCCACTTCGCGCTGGTGTTTCACCGCGGTGAAACCTCGGTCTGCGGCAGCGAATTCACGCTGCTGTAACTCTACAAACGCGGTCATGTTGTTGCGGGCGTAGCCGTAGGCCAAATCGAACATGCCGTAGTTCAAGCTATGGAAGCCAGCCAAGGTGATGAACTGGAATTTGTAGCCCATCGCGCCCAATTCGCGCTGAAATTTGGCAATCGTTGCGTCATCCAAATTCTTTTTCCAATTGAACGATGGCGAGCAGTTGTAGGCCAGCATTTTCCCTGGGAATTGCTTGTGGATGCCTTCGGCAAATTTGCGGGCAAACTCTAAGTCCGGCGTGCCGGTTTCGCACCAAATTAAATCGGCGTAGGGCGCATAAGCCAAGCCGCGTGAGAGCGCCTGATCGAAGCCTTTGCGGGTTTTAAAGAAGCCTTCTGCGGTGCGCTCGCCGGTGATGAAAGGGCGATCGTTTTCGTCCACATCGCTAGTTACCAAATCTGCCGCTTCGGCGTCGGTGCGGGCAAGCAAAATCGTGGGCGTGCCCATTACGTCTGCCGCCATGCGGGCAGCGATCAATTTTTCTACCGCGTCACGCGTGGGCACGAGCACTTTGCCGCCCATGTGACCACACTTTTTCACGCTCGCCAATTGGTCTTCAAAGTGAACGCCTGCAGCGCCCGCTTCGATCATGGCTTTCATCAACTCATAGGCGTTCAAAACACCACCAAAACCGGCCTCGGCATCGGCCACAATCGGCGCGAAGTAATCGATGTCGTCTTTGCCTTCCATCCACTGAATTTGATCGGCGCGGGTGAAGGTATTGTTAATGCGCTTCACTACTTTCGGCACGGAATCCACCGAGTAGAGCGATTGGTCGGGATACATCTCGCCACCATCATTGGCGTCTGCCGCTACTTGCCAGCCAGATAAATAAATTGCCTTCAAGCCCGCTTTCACTTGCTGCATGGCTTGGTTGCCGGTGAGCGCGCCGAGCGTGTTCACAAACGGCTCGTTATTTAAAAGCTTCCACAATTTTTTCGCGCCGCGCGTGGCAAGTGTGTGCTCAACCTGTACGCTACCGCGAAGGCGCACAACGTCTTGCGCTTTGTAGCCGCGCTTAACGCCAGCCCAGCGTGGGTTGGTTGTCCAATCTTGGTCGAGTTTTGCAGAAGCGGTGGCAAATGCGTTGCCGATGTTGGTTGTGATGGTCATGAGGTGTCTTTCAAAAATTTGCGTTGTTGAGAAGCGTTGTTTGTCTCCGCCCACGCAACACAGTATTTGTGTTGCGCGGGTTTCGATTCATCTTCCCCAACTTCGGTGTTGCCGGGGCGGCTCTTTAAACCCTTGCGAGCTTGGCGCGGGTTGCTGCGCCAGGAACCTCAACACGCCGTTTCCGTTTTTCAAAAAGCTTGTGTTGTTGCATTGCAATGTAACACATTGGAAATAAGCTATGTCAACACCTATTTTTCATTTCTATTTAAAAACAACATGTTGGAAAACTATTTCATCTATTTTTTAGGTAGCTATGGAAATCGTTTTCGAATTTATTGCGGCAGCGCACTTTTGGAAATTCGTTCCAAAAATGGAAATGCAAGGCTCCGTTGGAGCCGATCCCAACTCGGCGAATTGCGCCGATGCACTCGGGAATACGTTGCGAAACAAGGTGTTAGGAACACACGCCCAAATACGGGGCAGGCTTTGGTCGGTCAATCGCAAAAACCTGCGGCGCAAAAATGCCCAGTTTTGGAAGTTATTTCCACAAAAACAGGCGGTTTTGGTAGCCGGGCGGGCAGCGAACCCGCCTGCTTTTTAAAGCGTTCGCTCTAAACAGAAAAATACTTGTGGGTACGCAACAAACGGCGTGAAAAACCTACCGCCAATACAAACGCTGGGCGTTTTCAGCCAGCATGCTCGTTGAAATCTGCGCTTCGGCGCACCAGGCATCACACTGGGCAAGAAGAGTGGCGTAATCCGCGAGCGCTTCAAAATTTGTACACGGCCAATCGCTGCCCCAGAGCAGCGCCTGCGTGCCCAGGGCATCCCGCAATGCACGGGTGAGTGCGCCAGCCAATAGCCCAGAGCTTTGCCGATAGCCGCCACTGAGCTTAACGTAGGCTCGGCCGCGCTGGGCGAGCGCACGCAACGTGGGGTCATCGACGGTGGCTGCAGCAGGCTTGGCAAAGTGATCGAGCACCAGCACCATTTCATTCGGAATGTGCGACGCGAGTGCGGCGACGCGGCCGGCGTTGGCGTGCAGTTCCACATGCAAATCGTTGTCCATGAGCGCGCTCCACCATGCAGAAGGTAGCGTCCGCAGCGCTGCCACATCGTCTCGCGCGCCGAACAGATTGAGCCGCACCCCACGCACGCCCGCGCTACGAAACGCACCAAGCGCAGCACTCGAAACCGTAGGCGACACCACAGCAACTCCACGCAAAAGCGTAGGCTCTGCGGCCAAGGCACTCAGCATTTGTGTGTTGTCATCGCCCAAAAAACTAGGCTGAACGACCACGCCGTGGGTGACGCCAGCGTGACCGGCCGCGCTGCGCCACGCTGCAAGCGGTGCGGCGTAGGTCGGCACGTAGCGCGCCCCTGCCATCGCGGTATCTGTTGAAAAAACGTGAAAGTGGCAATCGGAGGCAGGCATACCTTCATTTTACGGAGCAAAGGCAGCGCACTTTTCCGCGATAATCCACACATCACTTTTCCGCTGCTAATCACTTACTGCTATGTTCAGATCCGTTTCGCGTTTACTCGTAGCCAGCTTTGCCACCGCTCTCAACGTAGCGGCCAGCGCTCAAAACTTCCCTAGCAAACCTATTACCCTAATCGTCACCTACCCAGCAGGCGGCGGCGCTGACGCGATGGCAAGGCTGATCGCGCCGAAAATGAGCGAAGCGCTCGGGCAAAACATCATCGTAGAAAACAAGCCCGGCGCGAGCGGGCAAATCGGCGCTTCCACCGTAGCCAAAGCCGCGCCCGACGGCTACACGCTCATGCTCGATGCGTCCTCCTTTTCGGTAAACCCCGCGCTCTACCCGAAGCTGCCCTACGATAGCGAAAAAGCCTTTCGACCCATCGGCGTGATCGCGCTGTTCCCCAATGTGATGTTGGTGAACCCGAACTTCCCGGCGAAAACGGTCGCCGATGTGATCGCGCTGGCTAAGCAGAAGAAAGACGGCGTTTCGTTTGCATCGTCTGGCAATGGCTCGGCCCAACATCTCGCAGGCGCGATGTTTGAGTCCTCTGCGGATGTGGATATGGTGCACATTCCCTACAAAGGCGGCGGTCCAGCGCTCATTGATGTGATGGGCGGACAAGTGCCCATTTTCTTTGGCAATTTGGCGTCTACGTTGCAGCACATTCAAAGCGGCAAGCTGCGGGCGTTAGCAGTGACGAGCAGCAAGAGGAGCCCCATCTTGCCGGATGCACCCACCATCGCCGAGTCTGGCGTGGGTGGATATGAAGTGTATGAGTGGAACGCACTGTTCGCACCCGCTGGCACGCCAGATACGGTGATCGAAAAAATTTCCGCCGCGTTCAAGAAAGCGTTGGATGCGCCAGAAGTGAAAGCCCGCATCGCGCAATTGGGTGGCGAGTTACGCGCCAATACGCCTACCGAAGCGCAAAAATTCATCGCCGATCAAACGCTGCTGTGGGCGAAAGTGGTGAAGGCGCGAAATATTAAAGTGGAGTGATTTCACCAAAAAACCTGCGGCGTAAAACAAGCTTTTTTTCGACTTTATCTCCCCAAAAACCATGCATTTCGTAACGGAAGCCGAAGTCTTGAAATGCTTGGACATGCCACGCTTGATTGACGCCATGGCGCAAACGCTGATGGATGTATCGGCTGGGCGGGTGATTCAGCCGCCGCGCGCGGTGCATGAAGTGCCGCAGGGCGGTGCCGCATCGGGGCTGTTGTTTGTAAAGCCGGTGATTACGCAGCACGCAATTGTGACCAAACTCATCACGCAGATGCCGGCAAACGCGGCGCGTGGGTTGCCCACCATGTTGGCCACACTGATTGTGATGAACCGTGAAACCGGCGCGCTAGAGGGCGTGATTGAGGCGACGGCGCTCACCAACTTGCGCACGGCTGCCGTGTCCGCAGTGGCCGTGCGCGCGCTCACCGCTAACCGTCCCATTACCGTGGCGCTCATTGGCAGCGGCGCATTGGCTCGCACGCACGCGCGGGCGTTGCGCGCGGTACGCAACGTGGGCGAAGTGCGCGTGTGGAGCCCGAACGCGGCGCGAGCACGCGCCTGTGCGGACGAAATTGCAGGCATCGGGACGACGAGCGCGGAAGCGGCCGTGCGTGAGGCGGATGTGGTGGTGACGGCCACCCTTTCAGCAGCGCCTGTCGTGCACGGCGCATGGTTAAAACAAGGCGCGCTGGTGTGCGCCGTCGGCGCGCCCCGCCCTACGTGGCGCGAGCTGGACGACGCGGCGATGCACGCGGGCGTTGTGATTGGGGATACCTACCACTCCGCGCGCACCGAGGCGGGCGATGTACTGCTTTCCGGTGCAAAGGTCGTGGCCGAAATCGGTGAGGTGCTTTCTGGCGCTTACGCCGTTCCTGAAAATACAACCGTGATATTCAAAGCGCTTGGGTTAGCCGCGGAAGATGCAGCAGCGGCGAAGTTCGTGTTGGAGGCCATGGCGGGTTAAGTCCCCTCTCCCTCTGGGAGAGGGCTAGGGTGAGGGAGAATGCGGCTCACGCAAAAAACGACCGTTTTTGAGGAGATAAATCCTAAAACAAGCTATTTTTGCGCCGCAGGTTTTCACCCACAAACCCAGCGCCCGCATACGTTAACATCCAGGCATGATCGCCGAACTTCAGCCCCTTCTCGATTTTTTTCGCTCGCAACGCGCCGAGCCGCCCGCCTCCGGACACGCGCACGCAGCAGGCGTTTTGCAAACCAAACCCATTGCTTTTTTTAGCGTCGAAAAACTGCAAGCGCATTTGAACAATCCACTTCTCAATCACGATTGGATTACGCTCTACAAGCAAGGCGCGCGCATACCGCTAGAGCAATACATGCTGTGGAAAACGGTGCTCGGCAAACGGCTGATGTTCATGGACAAAACTAGGCTTAACAATGAGCTCGCTGATGGCGCTGCCGTGTTGCTCGAAGGTGTGGATGTGTTGGATGCCGATATTAACGCGTTCGTAGCCGAGGTGGACAAAGCCATGCCCTGCGCGCTTTCCAACGCCGTAGCGTTTTTCTCGCAAAAAGGACATGAGGCTTACAAAGGCCACCGAGATACGGATGATGTACTCGTTATGCAAATTAGCGGGCAAAAAGTGTGGGAGATTTTCGAGCCGCAGCAGCGCCGCTATTTAGATAACAACGATTTATCCCGCGCCGAAATGGGCCCGCTCGCCGCAAAAATTACGATGAACGCTGGCGATGCGCTCTTCGTGCGCGCCGGTGTGCCCCACATTTGCCAAACGCCCGCCGCGCATAGCCTGCATTTGTCGTTCGACTTAATCGACCGCACCCCGAACATCGAGCAAATCACCAACGAGGCAAACAAGTTCTACAACAAAAGCGCGGCCACTCCGCACCTGAACGCGACAGACGTGGCCCAGCGCTACGTGCAGTTGCTGCAATCGCCCGACTTCGCGCGCGTACTCGTGCAAGCCACCACAGCGGTGGGTAACGATGCGAAAGCGTTTCGAGCGCGAATTGGCAAGGCGCAGGGGATTACGGCGCTCAATAGATTCAAAGCCTAGTTAAATTCGTATCTGCAAACGCGTAGGTTTGAATAAATGTAGGGTGTAGTTTGTAAGTTCTTAATTGACACTTTCATAATCGCTGGCGTACGATAAGCATCGACCACTCTAGGCGGAAAAACTCAAACTACGGGACAACGTATGGCCGCCGTAAAGCAATTATTGTTAATCGTCGCGCTGCTCCTGGCGAGCGCTTCGTCATACGCCCTAGATCTTTATTTTTACAGTAGTGTCTACGGAACCCCAGAAGGAGTCAATCCCGAGTTTGGGATTGCGCTTGAGTGCAAGAGCGCGGCTGGGTTAGAGGTTGTTGCGTCGAACGGAGCGCAGCTCCGTGCTCCGCTTCGGGAAGCGGTGCTCTTCACGGACATCTCGCTTGGGTCGCGCTGCCGGTATCAACACATCGTTCCACGTGTACCTACGCTCGACAGCGGTCGCGGCGCGCAGTTTCGACCAGCGGCGGGTCTGTGGACGGAGTTTATCGCCGAGCCCAGCTACGGTGTTAATTCTTACCTGAGCATTCCGGTGGTGCAACACTATTACAAAACTCGGGATTACAGCGTCTCTGGCGGTCTCTTCTCGGTAGCCGAGTCATTGCCGCTGATTCGAGTAAACGTCCAGGTCATATGCACCACGCCCGCATTCGAGTTTCCACTACTTCCCTCTGTGCCATCGGTTTCGGTGGAGTTTTCAAGAGTCTATTCGCTACCGTTTTATGAGATCTTGCATGATGTGCCTGTGGGCGCAACGTGCACTTTCAACGTTGATCGCGATGCGGTAGTGAGCCAACTCGGGAATACTGGCTTTGCGCTCGGTCTCATTGATTCCTACTATGGATTTCTGACCGTTGCAATCCACCCAAAAACATTTGCTCTTTCAAGCGCAGAAATTCTGGTCACTTCTAACGCAATTTCGCCCGCTGCTACGGCTGATGTGACTGTCTCCTGCGATCTAGGCTTGGGTATCGCTAACTACCAAAAAACGTTTCCCGCTACGCTGCTGGGCACCACGATTCGGCTCAATGACGTACCCCAACCTTCCCGCTGTAGTCTTTCCGCTCTGACTTATGCAATTGCGCCAGAGGGTTTCGTTTATGTGAAAAACACCTTCGCTAGTTTTACGCCAAAAGTTCTTACCACTCCCGTACAAATCGCCTTGTCGATTGAGGCGCTGCCCGCCCGCCGCGTGTTGATCTTAAGCGCGACGCAAGGTGGCCCACCGGATGGTATGCAGTTTTTTCTTAGTGTTCGCTGCAAATTTACCCATGATAAAGCGGGTGAACTCGAATTTTCTACTTACATTTCTGGTGCAACAAGTGGGCCGTTGCGCTCGGATCCGAGTATCCCTATCGGCGCGCAATGTGAATCGAGCCGGGTACGGTATGAATCTGTTCCAGTAGGTTACGTTCCACTGTTTCCAGCCTTTCAAAATCAAACCTTTGCTTTTGGCGTGAACGCAGCGGACGTACTGCCAAAATTCACGGTCACCGCCAATGATCCGCTTCAGTTTGCCTTGACCCATCGATTGGCAAAAGCGGATGCACAAATTCGCATTCGCTGGGAGGCGCTTCCTGGCAGTGCAAACGTTGCTTACGATCCTAAAGTCTATGCTGGAGCCGAGTGCAGAACCTTGCAGCTGTTACCAGACAACTTTATGACAACGTATCGGCAAATCTATCCTAACGGTAACAAAACTGACTCGGTGCTCGACGGTGCCGTAATCGGAGAATCCTGCGAAACGACCGTCTACGGTACTTCGCTGCCTCCTGGCTATGCCTGGGCACCACGTAGCCATAAGTTTGAGGTCCCGATTACACGGGGCCTTGAAGAAATCACAGTACGCTCGCTACTGTACTCATACGCAGCGGCAACGATTGAATTTCGTGTCGTTGGCAGAGATATTCCGATTCGTTACGCTGGATCCGCTGAGTTCAGATGTGAAAAATTCAATCAAATTATTTTTTCAACAAATGTAAGCTTTTATGAAGACCGACTCGTGGGCAATCTAGAAACAGTGCCGCATGACGCGCGCTGTAGTGTTCTCAATCTTCAGATTTCAAACTCAGGGCAAAACCTCATAATCGAAAATCCAGTAGCCGTTTTCGTCACCCCAACCAGCGGGGCGTATTGGAACATGCTCTTTAATATTGAAACCGCACAGTTTGGTGCTGAAAGTTCGGCCCGTGCAGTACCAACCTTATCTAATTTGGGAACGGCATTGCTAATCAGTTTGCTTGCGCTGTTGTTTTCAAAGCGCGCTTTAGTATCGCGATTGCGCTTAAAGCAACCTACGTTCGAGCGTGCGCCGAAAAGCGGTAGCGAAGAAGCCTGAGCGGCGCATTGGTTGCGACTTCCTTCACGCGCAATTTAAAACGCGCGCAACTGATCAGTTGATAACCGCTTAGAAGTACACCTATTTGAACGCCGATTTTTTGGCACAGCGGCCGATTCAATTCGTCATCAGCGCGCCGGATTTCACCCATTTTTTGCTGGCCCCACCCTCGACGAACGCCGACTGCCCAATGCAGACTTACTGGCGCGTGATCGCAATTCCGCTACACACTAGTATGAACGATATAGTTCCCACTTTAACTGCGCCGTCAGTTCGCGACCGAGCTGGAAACTCCATTAAACTAGACACATGACCCCCTACCGCGCCAAACAACTCCAACACCGCGAAGAAGCCATACTCGATACGGCGCATGCCTTATTGGGCACGCGCGGCTACGACATGATGACGATGGATGACGTGGCGGCGGGCGTGGGGATTGCCAAAGGGAGCCTTTACAAACATTTCGACTCGAAAGAAGAGCTCGCTACCGCGGCGATGATTCGCCTGCTCCACCGCACGGTGCTCACGCTGGAATCGTTTCCCGATACGCTTTCCGCTGGCCAAAAGCTCACGGCGTTGCTCACCTGGGCACTGCGCGAGCGGCTTGCGGGCGGCGTGCCGCACTTGCCTTCGAGCAGCCCGTCGCTTGAAGAGTTTTTACTTACAAATGAAAAATATTTGACTGCGGTGTTTGCGCTGAACGCGGCGGTAATGGTGTTAATTGATCAGGCCAAAGCCGATGGCACGATGCGCGAGGATTTGCCCACCGATTTCATCATGACCACCATTTATGCCCGCACCTGCGACCCTACGCTTGATCGGCTTAAGCGCAGCGGCACGTATAGCGGCGAAGAGATCGTGAAACACATGGTTTCGGCGTGCTTAGGCGGCCTAGTGGGCCAGACAATCGGGGCACGCTGATATGCACGTTTTCATTGGGCTGTGGCGCGCAAAACCGGCATGGGGCGACTTAAACGCGGTAGGGCGCACGGCTTATTTGAGCAAGCTAAGCGCGCACGTACGCAAGGCCGTGGGCGACACGGCTGAGTCCATCGCGTGGGGCGAAAACGACACCACGCAAAGCCGCGAGGAATGGCAGTTTTTCGCGGTGTGGCGGTTTTCCACGTCCGCGCACACTGCGGTTTACTCACGCACATTAGCCGAACAAGGCTGGAACGATTATTTTGAATCGATCGAAGTAACCGGTTCCCCAAAAACGCCTTTCGATGTGTTGACCAAACACGTCACCTTGTAGCGGTTTTTTGCTGAAATACCAGCGGCGCAAAAAGAGCCCATTTTCGGGACGATCTCCCAAAAATTGGTTGCTTTTTTAGGCTACATTGCAAGGCATGGATTCCACACCCGCATTCCCCAAAACGCTACTTAACGAACCGGGCTCTGCACCTGTTGAAAGTGCGCCCTCGCATTTCCCCGAAGAGCGATTTTCGTTCTCCGGCTCCGGTGCGGAGTATTTCGGCATTTGGTTGGTCAATTTAGTGCTTACGCTGGTCACGCTTGGCATTTACTCGGCCTGGGCCAAGGTGCGGCGCAACCAATATTTTTATAGCAACACGTGGGTGGCAGGCGCGAATTTTAATTTCCACGGCACACCGTACGCCATTTTGAAAGGCCGTGCGGTGGCGCTTGTGCTGTTGGCGGCTTACAACTTTGCCGGTACGCTGGCTACAAAGTTTTTGGTGTTAGCCGTTGTTGCGCTAGCGCTCATCATGCCGTGGTTTCTGCGCCGTGGGCTCATTTTTCGTGCGCGCAACTCGAGCTACCGCAGCATTCGCTTTCGCTTCACCGGCAGCAATGGCAATGCCTACCGCACGTTCATCGTATGGGGCCTTGCCATGCTAGTGAGCTTCGGGTTAGCCGCGCCGGCGGTGGCCCAACGTCTCCGTGCGTTTCACTTCAATAACTTGAATCTGGGCACCACGTCGTTTCGCTTTACGGCCACGATTCGCCAGTTTTACAAGCTCTGGGCGCGCACATCCCTGCTTTGGTTCGCAGCCATGTTTTGCGTTGGCATTTTGGTGGGTGGCACGCTCGCCGCAATTGGCGGCTGGGCTGCCGCAGCACCGGCGTTGCCCATTGCCGCGATTTTGAGTTTTTGGCTTACGCGCGCCCACTATGTATCGGGTATGCAAAATTTGGTGTGGAACAACATGACGCTTGGGCCGCACCGCTTTCGCTCAGAAGCGCGCGTGGGTCCGCTCTTTCGCATCATGATGAAAAATGCGCTCTTCACTATTTTCACGCTCGGACTTTACCGGCCCTACGCGGTGGTGAACGTGATGAAATACCGCGCCGAAACGATGAGCCTGTTGCCCGGCGCGCCGGTAGATGAATTTCTCGCGCAAGTCGAGCGCGAGGCCTCAGCAGTCGGTGCCGAAACCGCAGATTTGTTTGATTTAGAAATTAGCCTCTGATGATCACACTGCAAGCAGATTATTTCGACGGAAAATCCGCGCGGTCGCATGCAGTGCAGGTGCGTGTGGAGGGCAGCGCATTGGTCGTAGAAGGCGCAAATGTAAACAGACGCGAAGTATGCAAAACCCTCACCATCTCCGAAGCCTTGGGCAACACCGCGCGTACCATTACGTTTCCCGATGGCGCCACGCTCCTTATAAAAGAAAGTGATCTCTTGGAGCGAATGCTCGACGGCACTTCGCTCTCGAGCTCTTTCGCGGCGACCGCGCCGAACAAAAAAGTGTGGGTGATCGCAAGCGTGGTAGGACTGATGGCGCTGGTGGGCGTGGGTTACACGTTTGGCTTGCCTTGGGCCGCAAAGAGCATGGCGCACGCCCTGCCACCGAAAGTATTGGAGGCCATCGGCGATGGCGCGCTCGGCTCGTTCGATAGCATGGGTTTTGCAACTACAAAGCTTGCCGAATCCCGTCGCAACGAAATCATCAAAAAGTTTGAAGCCATGAAACCCCATGTGGGCAACACCAAGGTGCGCCGCATCTTGTTTCGCTCCAGCCCCGAGCATGGTGCAAATGCCGTCGCCTTGCCCGACGGCACCATGGTCGTGACCGATGAGCTCGTAGCGCTCGCGCAAAACGACAACCAAATCATGGGCGTGATGTGCCACGAGCTTGGGCACGTTGCGTACCGACACGGCGCACAAAACGTAGTAGAAGGCGCCATCGTCGCAGCGTTTCTAAGTGTGTATTTAGGCGATTTCAGCACCATCGTAACGGGTGCTGCGGCCACACTCGCCGTGAGCCATTATTCAAGGCAAAGCGAGCGCGAAGCTGACGACTACGCCATCGCCATGATGCGAGCGAACAAGCTCCCGCCCAAAGCGCTCGCCGATTTACTCGCCCGCATGGACCACGACTACCGCGCCCAGAAAAAAGCGGGCAAAGCAGGCAAACGCGAAATGACTGACTACTTTTCTTCTCACCCGGGCACTGCGGAGCGGATTGCGCATATTGAGGCGGCGAGGTAATCATCTATGAGGAAAATCCTGCGGCGCAAAACGAAAGGATTTTGACACCGACTTTATAGAATTTGAGTGAGGTGAGTATTCCGTCTCGATCGCTCAGAGTACGACGATGGCAAATCCAACTATTTAGAAAATTACCGTATGTTCAGTTCTCGCTTCGACCGAATCCTAGTAGATTTTTCCGCAGCTGCGCACAGACGAAGAGCGGGCGCAGCTCCCGGGCGGTTAACCGAAACCGCGCGCGGAGCACTCTACCTTCAAGATACCGGCGGCGAAAAACCGTGTGTCGTTTTGGTACCCGATGGCCCGAACGTGGTTGCTCACTACGAGCAACTCATCAAAAAACTATCAATGAAGTATCGAGTAGTGTGCTTTGACATGCCGGGTTCGGGGCATTCACTCCCTCCAAGCGACTATGGCTACACGCTCGATGAAGGCGCCGCCACCGTGATCGCCGTTCTCGATGCGCTTCATATTAGGCGTGCGGTCTTGGCGTTTAGTTGCGCAAATGGGCTCTACGCAATTCGTGTTGCCCAGATCGCGCCGAGCCGGGTGGAGAGCCTGGTTTTGTCGCAAACGCCTTCGCTTTTGGAGATGCACGCGTGGTCGAAACGGATCGTTCCGCGCGTGCTCCACATCCCTGTTTTTGGTCAACTCGTGGGTTGGCTTGGCAGGAACAAAGCAGCTTTTTCCTGGTATCGAATCGCGCTATCAAGTTTCAGCAAAAAAAATCTTGCGGATTTTCAACAACCCGGGATGCACTCATTGGCAAACGGTGGATGCTTTTGCCTTGCCGGCATTGTTCAAGGGCTCGGCAGAGATGATCCCAATTCGCTACGCGGAATTAGCGCGCCCTGCTTGATGCTGTGGGGACCACTGGATCGTTCGCACAAACCGACTAATCCGATGTCGTTAAAAGATATAGTGCCACACGCAGAAATAATTGAGTTCGAATCTTCTGGGCATTTTCCCGATCTGGAAGAATCCGATCGATTCGCGACGATCTTGTTGGAGCGCGCACCGGCGGCAGCTTAGCGAAACTGTTGGCGTTTTCGGGCCGCAGTGCGGCCACTATGCGATTCGAACCGAGGGCGTAAAAACGGTGTGCTTTTAAGCAGGTGGATTCAATCACGAAGCCAAACACGTTTTACGTTAAAAAAAATATGTAAGGCTTAGGACAGTCTAAGGTTTTGCAGGATCAGCGGTTGAGCTCAACTTGAATCTACTAACCGCGACGTCGTCTCACATTATTTGAACAACTGCTTTTGAGCCGGTACTTGGTGCCGGGATGCTGCAGTTCTCGTTGCGCATAGGACGGAGTAGAAAAACCCGCGGCGCAGAATGGGCATTTTCTAGGCGCGTTTTTGGCAGATAAGTCCCAAAACTTGCCACTTTTGCGCCGCAGGTTTTGCGAGGTTTGCGCTTGAATCTTCAAGGCAGTAATTGTATAAATAAACACTTATAAATTTTTTAGGCGAACCCATCATGATTTCCTATGCAACGATTGGCAGCACGGACTTTGCTGCCTCACTCAATTTTTTCGATGCCACGCTTGCCACCCTCGGCTACGGGCGCACCCACGACTACAGCGAAACCGGTTGGGTGGCCTATGGCAACGTAGCGGAAAAAGATAGTCCGACGGCGCAATCGCTGTGGGTTTCGAAAACGCCCTTTAACGGCGCAGGTGCATCCTGCGGAAATGGGGCGATGGTTGCCTTCGCTGCACACTCGCGCGCAGAAGTGGATGCATTTCATGCGGCGGCGCTGGCAAACGGGGGCACCTCCGAGGGCGCGCCGGGCACGCGCGAGGCGTATGGACCGGATTTTTACGTGGCCTACGTGCGCGATCCGATGGGCAATAAGTTCTCGGCCATTATTCGCGGCTAGTACTGGTCAACCTGTCGGGCGCATTGGCTGCGTTGGATGTGAACGTGCGGGCCGCAGCGCTGCAGATAACATTAAGGCGCGCTCCTCACGGGACTGGCGAAATGAGCGCGCCCGTTATTCAAAAAACCTGCGGCGCAAAACGAGCAAATTTTGGGAGATATTTCCCAAAAAATGCCTACTTTGCGCCGCAGGTTTTTACTTTTTTGTTGCGTCAAGGCTTAGTGAAAGCGCGCAAGCGAAACCCAAGGTGCGACGTGTGGCAAGTTGTTCGCCGCGCGATTAGTTTGATCGCGGCCTTCGGTGCGCACGGTTGCCTCACTAACGAACTGCTCGTGGTGGCCTTGCGCGGCGAGTAAGTCATTCATGATGCGCGGATCGCGGCGGGCGATTTCTAAAAAACGCATTTCTTCTTGCGAATGGATTTCGTACGCTTCCAACGTGCGCCATGCACGCGCGACAGCACGCAATGCGGGGATCACAATGGCACGCAACGTGAAGTAAGCCAACGCGGCGACTACGCCGAGCACGATGAGCTCGGCAGTAAAGCCCGTGGGCGATGCATCCATCGCGCGCTCGGCGGCCGTTACTGCGGCCATCGTACCCACTGCGATGACGCTCGAGCCTACGGTTTTGCGCGCACCCGAGCGGGCGATGGTGTTTGCAAACCCGCCCAGGCTTTCGGCAACGCGCTCGACACCTGCGTGAGTGGGGTTGGCGGCAGTGCCACTAGTGATATAGGTTGAGGAATTCATGATGATCTGACCTTTTCGCTTTCGTGTGGGGCGCAGCCTTAAGGTTTTTGACCGGACCGCCCACAAACGAACTGTACCCACTTGACATCAATTCGTCTACTTTATATTTGTAATCTATATCATACGTTTTGTGAATACATTACGCGGTGTGACAGCCTACGTCTGCGCATAGCAAAGGGGCTGCGTTAAACCTGCACTCGTTAAACTGATTGCGTTATGAAAAACTTTTTTTTCTCCCTCGCTTTTTTGCTCTGCACGCCAGTGCTTTCGGCAAAAACGGTGCTCGTGCTGGGCGATAGCCTTTCAGCGGCCTATGGCTTGCAATCTAGCGAAGGCTGGGTTTCGCTTCTTAAAGAAAAGTACGCAAAACAAGTGCCGATTATCAATGTGGTGAACGGTAGCGTAAGCGGAGATACCTCCGCAAATGGCTTGGCCCGTTTGCCTTTTTTGCTTAAACAACACAAGCCCACGACGGTGGTGATTGCGCTGGGCGCGAACGATGCGCTGCGTGGCCAACCGATGGTAACGCTTAGCTCAAATCTGCAAGCGATGCTTAAACTCGCGCAGGCAGCAGGGGCGAAAGTGGCTATTTTGGGCGTTCAAATGCCCCCTAATTTTGGCCCACAATACACCGCACAAATGCAATCTACGTTTGCTGATTTCGCCAAGCAAAACAAACTGCCCCTGACCGAACATATGCTCGCGCCATTGGGCACAGGATTGGAGCAATTTCAGAAAGATACGATTCACCCGATTGCTGCGGCACAGCCACTCATCTTGAAACATGTTTTGCCGTCGATCGAAAAGGCGCTGTGAGCGCCTACGAAAAACCATCTTCGAAAATTTCTCCGCAAACGTGGGCGAACGGTGGCGAACCGCACGACACGATCATTGATGTGCGCACGCGCGAAGAGTTTCTAGACGACCACCTGCCCGGCGCGATTAACCTGCCCGTTCTCGATGAAGCCGAGCGCCACCGCGTGGGCTACACCTACAAACAAGAATCCCCCTTTCCCGCTAAGCGCATGGGTGCTGCGCTCATCCTGCGGCACATTGCAGATATGTTGGAGCAGCAGTTTGCGGATAAGCCAAAGGAGTGGAAACCGCTCGTGTATTGCTGGCGCGGCGGCAAGCGCAGCGGCACGCTCACGCATTTACTCAATGAAGTGGGCTGGAAGACGCAACAACTCGAAGGCGGCTACAAAGCCTTTCGCACAATGGTGCTGGAGCATTTATCGCTCGCACCAAAGCTTAACTTTCGCGTGGTAGCTGGGCCTACGGGCAGTGGCAAAACCCGTTTACTCAAAGCCCTTGCTGAAGTGGGCGCGCAGGTGCTCGATTTGGAAGCGCTGGCTAACCACCGCGGCTCGCTCTTGGGCGATGTGGGCGTGCAGCCTTCGCAGAAATGGTTTGAAACCCAAGTGTGGAGCGCGCTGCGCGGGTACGATCGCGCGCGGCCCGTGTTCGTAGAAAGCGAGAGCAAAAAAATTGGCAACGTAGCCGTGCCCGAAGCGCTCATGACGGCAATGCGCGCGAGCCCGTGTGTGCGCGTAGACACCAACGATGCGATCCGCGTGCGTTTGCTCGATGAAGAATACCGCGATTTGCTGCTTGATACGCCCCGCTTCGAAGCCCGCGTGAGGCATTTGGTGGAGCTGCGCGGAAACGAAACGGTCGCCCGCTGGATTGGCTATTCAAAAGCGGGTGAGTTCGATGCGCTCACGCTCGAACTGCTGCACCAGCACTATGATCCAGCGTATATGCGCTCGATCCACACCAACTTTCCCGATTACAAAACAGCACCGCACATAACCATTGAATCTGCCTCGTTCGATGCGTTTAGGGATGCGGCAAAAACACTATGCGCGAACTGAAATTTCATCTCATCAACGTATTCGCAGAAGGGCCGTTGCTAGGTAATCCACTCTGTGTATTTGAAGACGGCACAGGGCTTTCCGACGAAACGATGCAAGCGCTGGCGCTGCAATTTAATTTATCTGAAACCACCTTCATCTTGCCCTCGGCAAGTGCTACGAAACGGATGCGGATATTTACGCCCGGCTTCGAAATGCCCTTTGCTGGACACCCCACACTTGGCACCTCACACGTGGTGCGTATGCTCGCGGGCCGTGGCGACTCGATCACGCTCGAAACCAAAGCTGGCGTGGTGCCAGTGAGCGCCGTAGACGATCGGTGGACGCTGCAGATCCCGAATCCGCCAAAAACACGCGCCTTCGGGCACGCGCGTGGCGAACTCGCAAGAGCGCTCGGCATTACGGAAATCGATATCGCGGGCGAACCTTTGTATGTGGATACCGGCAGTGAGCAGTTCATCGTACCGCTGGCTTCGCGCGACGCGGTGATGCGCGCCAAGCCCGATCCAAAACTACTGGCGAGCCTTGTGCGCGTAGGCGGAGGCGACCGCTACCTCGCGTACGTGTATGCAAATGATGGTGAAGGACAAATCGTTTCACGGTTTTTCTTTCCCGCCAATGGCAGCTTGGTCGAAGACCCTGGTACCGGCTCTGCCTGTGCCAACTTAGGGGGCTACCTGCTCGCGCAAGGCCGACGCGCGCCTTTCACGATTGCGGTAGACCAAGGTGAGCGCACTGGCAGGCGCTGCGCGCTCACCCTCACCGTAGACGCACAATCGCGCATTCACGTAGGTGGACGGTGCGTTCGCATTGGCGGGGGTGTGATTACGCTTTAAAAACGTCATACCTGCGGCGTAAAACTGGGGCTTTTTCAGATTTATCGCCTGAAAAATTGCGAATTTTTTGATGCGGAGAACATTTCTCCGTCTCTTTAAACCCACGTGCAATCTTTCGTTACAACCGCCCGTCCGCCAATCGAGTCCGTTCCGCGTTACCATCTCATCAACCGACATCGAATCGACGAGATGAAAACGATACCGTACTTAGGTTTGCTCATTAAATCAATGATGTGGCTTGCTTTTGCCACGAACGCGGCGGCGAGCGAGCCACTCGGGTTTGACAACGCGCGGCACTTGCTCAACCGCACAAGCTTCGCAGCCAGCCCCCAAGAAATTTCCGATTTCGCAAAGCTCACCCCCGAGGCAGCGGTGAGCATC
>JANMDS010000088.1:0-2587 GCA_031376405.1 Betaproteobacteria bacterium | reverse complement strand
TCCCGGCCTTCGCCGGGATGACGGGTATCGGGTCCCTTAAGTGAGTTATTCAGTTGTGCAGAGGTCTCTGCGGCGCAAAAACGGCACTTTCTAGCGGATATCTCCCAGGAAATGCCGTTTTTACGCCGCAGGTTTGGTGCTGCTTTTCGGCTACTTCTTCGGCAATTTACTCAAATCAATATCCATAAATTCCCAC
Organism: Betaproteobacteria bacterium; assembly: GCA_031376405.1. Taxonomy (GTDB): domain Bacteria; phylum Pseudomonadota; class Gammaproteobacteria; order Burkholderiales; family Casimicrobiaceae; genus JANMDS01. The sequence continues at coordinate 2,391 of JANMDS010000088.1, read as the reverse complement.
GCATCGTGGCCAATCGGGTGTTTTCTAAAGCCGACGATCCACGGCTGGGCAAGGGTGTATTCGATGCTGCGGCGCAGGTTGATCCACGGGGCGTAGACCGCTACCAAGTCTTGCATTTCATCGATAATTTTGTCGCGCGCGGGGCTGTTGGGCATCAGGCGGATTTGATCGTAGCGGTCGTCGAATTCTTTCAACTTGAAGCGGGCGTAGTTTTCTGATGCGGCATTGCGGCCGTACAAAAGTTGCAGGAAGTTTTCTGCATCGGGGTAGTCCGCAACCCAGGCTTCTGTCATTGTTGTGGCTTTGCCTTCGCGCGCGGCTTTGCGGCGATCCGGTACTTTTTGCGCGTCGAACGTTATCTTGATGCCGATCGCGGTCATGGATTTTTGCCAAAGTTCATCTTGCTGGCGCGCAAGACTTGAGGTGCCCGTAATGCGTGGAATGACCAAGGGCGAACCATCCGGTTGCTCCCGAAATCCATCGCCATCGCGGTCTTTGTAGCCGAAGCGGTCTAAGAGTTTTTTAGCAAGCTCTGGGTCATACACATGGGCACGCGGTCGCTTGGGGTTCGCGCCGCCTAGAGATGCAGGCACGACGCCGTTGGTGGCTTGGCCGTCGCCATTCCAGATTACGCTGATGAGCTCATCCATTGGGAAACCATATTGAATCGCGCGGCGCAGCGCGATGCGCTCTTTGGTGTAACCGCCCAAGAGCGGATGTTCCATGTTGAATAGATCGTAATAAATTTGCGCCACGCCGCGCTCGCCCAATTTGATGCCACGCGCGGCGAGTTCCGGCTTGAGGACGTTACCGGTTTTCGCCAAATTAACGGCTGCGGGCGGGAGCGATGCAATGTATTCGTGTTCGCCATTTAAAAACGCAAGCCACAACGCCTGACCTTCTTCAATCACATACATTTCTACTTTACCGACCGCAGGCACGGATTTACCCGTCAACGCTTTGATCGTTTCTTGATCTTCAGGCGCGGACGATTTCCAATCCCACACCCGTTTGCGATACGTGGGGCTGGCGAGCAATGTGGTTTTGCTCGCGCGCTTATATTCGCCCAACACATACGGGCCTGTGCCAATCGGGTTGCCACCGATTTGATCGCCGTATTTCTCCACCACTTCGCGGGCGAGCGCGCCGGTGGAGGGCATGGCGAGTATCCAAAGAAAATTGAAATCGGGCGCGGTGAGCCGGATGCGCAGGGTCATGCGATCCACAATTTCTAATCCGGGCATCGCCGCTTCGTAGTCAAACTTACCCGCTTTCTGCGCAGTGGCACGGGCTTCGTTTGCGCCAACAATTTTTCCTTCGAACAAGAAGAACCACGGCGATTTCACTTTCGGATCGATAATCCGTTTAAAGGAATAGGCGTAGTCCGCAGCAATAAGTTCGCGCTTTTTGCCATTGAACGCTGGGTGTTCACTAAAGTAAATCCCCGACTGCACTTTAACGGTAATCGTCTTCCCGCCATCGCCCATTTCAGGCGGAGCGGCAAGCGTACGCGGCACGACTTTCACCGGTTTAGCGAGAAAGTCATATTCCAACATGGGCTCGAAAATTCGCTCGGTAATCGTTTGGCTTACCTCATCGGAGGCAAATGCCGGATCGTAGCTCGTCTCGGCGATGGGGAACGCGACGCGGATGACTTTATTGGGATCCGCCGCGTGGGTTTCAACTAAAAAACCTGCGGCGCAAAACGCGGCAATTTTGAGGATTATCTTCATAGATTTTTCACTAACATGAGCCCTTTGAGGTAATGCCCTTCGGGGAAGTTTGCAGCAATTGGGTGATCCGCGCTCGCTTGCAGTTTTTTAACTATTTTCATCTCAGCATGGGCGTCAATAGCCGCACCCGCCACGATTTTTTGGAAAAGCGCGTCGTCGATGCCGCCCGAGCAGGAGAAGGTGAGCAGCATGCCGCCAGGGCTGAGCAAACGCATGGCCCACAAATTGATATCTTTGTAGGCGCGGGCGGCTTTTTCGGCGTGCGCCGCGCTGGGTGCAAATTTTGGTGGATCAAGCACAATTACATCGTACTGCGCGCCTGCATCGCGCTTTTTGCGCAAATACTCAAATACGTCCGCCGCGTCCCACACGCATTTGCTTTCATCGAGCGCATTCAATGCAAGCTGCTTTTGCGCGGTAACGAGTGCTTCGCCGGAGGTATCTACGCTGGTTACGTTCGTTGCGCCGCCTTTCACTGCGGCCATCGAAAAACCGCCGGTGTAGCAAAAGCAATTGAGCACGCGCTTGCCGTTGCAAAGCGTTTGCATCAAAGCGCGGTTGTCCGCTTGATCGAGGTAATAGCCGGTTTTGTGGCCGGTGAGTACGTCGATTTCGTAACGCAAGCTATGTTCAACAATCGACGCAGGGCCAGCGAGGG
>JANMDS010000085.1:0-13896 GCA_031376405.1 Betaproteobacteria bacterium | reverse complement strand
CATGGTCGAGCGTGTAATCGAGCGGTTTCCGCGCGCGGCTGCCTGGGTGTGGTCTGCGAATGCCGGTGCGTGGACAAGCGTGCGACAAGGCAATGCGGGCACGCTTCCCCCAGCCGATGCAATTGCGTTCTCCATGCCGTTGGCCACGCGCAACGGTGCAGTAACGGAGAGCACGTTGCGTGACTGGATGGGTGAGATTGAAACCGGTGGGCGTGAGCACGGCGCTGAAATGGTGTATGCGCCGATCCATGATGATGCTAAGCGCGCGGTTGAACTCGACGCGTTCTGCGGAAACTTAGACCTATTGGTGGGGCTCAATTTAATGCGAGCGGATCACTCCGCAATTCCAGGAACGCGCGTGCGCGGCACCTTAGAGGCAGAGGGCTTTCATCTCAATGAGCACGGCGCATTTGAGATGGCTTCGGAAGATGGCCAACACGTGCTCTATGAAATCCGCAATGCACATGGCCAGCCCATGAGCGCAGAGTTATTACGCACCGACGGTGTGCATGGACTATCGCTTACGCTTGATGTCATGCGCGTACCGAATCCGGTGCAGCATTTCGACCTAATGCGCACGCTCTCGAAGCGGTTAGCAACTCGGCTTGAATCGGTGTTGGTAGATGATCGTGGACATGCGCTGACTGATGTGTTGATGCAAAAAATGCGCGGTGAATTAGAAAAGCGAGTGACCGCAGCGCGCACGGCGGGCATCGAGCCTGGCAGCCCACTCGCACGCACATTGTTTGGCGAGTGATGCAAGCGCACGCGCGAGCTCAAGCGCTTCGCGCAGCGCTTGCCGAACACAACCATCGCTACTACGTACTCGATGAACCGAGCATCAGCGACGCGCAGTATGATGCGATCTTCAATGAGCTCGTCGAACTCGAAACTGCGCATCCGGATTTACGCACACTCGACTCACCGACGCAACGGGTCGGTGGCGCTGCACTCTGCGTGTTTGCATCGGTTGCCCATCAAGTACCCATGCTTTCTATTCGCACCGAGACCGACACGACAGCGGCAGGGGCGACCGCCTTTGATGAACGTGTGCGTAATGCACTCGCTCTACCTGCTGATGCGCCCGCATTGGAGTATCTCGCTGAACTCAAGTTTGACGGACTCGCCATTAGCCTGCGTTATGAGAAAGGCGTCTTAGTGCGTGCCGCGACGCGTGGCGACGGTCAAACTGGCGAAGATGTGACCCAAAACGTGCGAACGATTCGACAGATTCCGTTGAAATTAAATGCCTTGGATCCGCAGTTTTCAGATTCGATTATTGAGGTGCGAGGCGAAATTTACATGCGCCGCGATGACTTTTCTGCGTTGAACGAAGCGCAGGATTTGGCGGGGGAGGAGCGCTACGTCAACCCACGCAATACTGCTGCTGGCGCTATCCGTCAGCTTGATTCATCGCTTACCGCTAAGCGAAGACTTAGTTTTTTTACCTACGGGCTTGGCGAAGTGGTCGGATGGCAAATACCAGCCACGCAAGCACAGATGCTCGACGCACTTTCGAAGTTGGGATTTCCCGTTGAATCTAGCCGCAGCGTATGCATCGGTGCCAACGCACTCGCGGCGTTTTACAACGCGGTAGCGCAGCGACGCAACTTATTGCCGTTTGAGATTGATGGCGTAGTCTACAAACTCAACTCCCGCGCGTTGCAAAACGAGTTGGGTTTCGTTTCGCGCGAGCCGCGCTGGGCGGTTGCTCATAAATTCCCTCCAGAAGAAGCGCTTTCTATTGTTGAAACGATTGACGTTCAAGTGGGGCGCACTGGCGCGATAACGCCTGTTGCCCGGTTACGGCCCGTCTTCGTCGGCGGCGCAACTGTTACGAATGCGACGCTACATAACGAAGACGAACTGGCGCGCAAGGACGTTCGCGTGGGCGATACTGTCATCATCAGACGGGCAGGCGATGTAATTCCGGAGGTGGTACGAAGCTTACCGGAGTTCCGCCCGCTTTCAGAAACTGACGGTACACCGCTTCATCAAGCATGGCGTGTACCAGCGCAATGTCCCGAATGCGGCGCGGCGGTGCTTCGCGCTGAAACGGAAGCCGTGGCGCGATGCTCAGGGGGCGTGAGTTGTCCAGCCCAGCTCCGCGGTGCGTTGTTACATTTCGCATCCCGCAGAGCGATGGATATAGAAGGTTTGGGCGACAAAATTGTTGAGCAAATGGTCGCAAATAAAATGGTGCGGTCGCCAGCGGATCTTTACGCGCTCGGAGTTTCAAACATTGCAGCTCTAGATCGGATGGCGGAAAAATCCGCAACGAATCTGTTGGACGCAATCGAGAAAAGCAAAGACACGACACTAGCTCGCTTTATATTTTCGCTTGGTATTCGGCATGTCGGCGAGACGACAGCGAAAGACCTCGCAAAACATTTTGGCGACATCGATGCCTTGATGGACGCACCCGGCGACGCTTTGTCGCAAGTGCACGACGTGGGCCCTGTCGTTGCAGCGAGTATCGTGGCGTTTTTTGCACAACCGAACAATAAAGAGGTGGTAGAGCTACTACGTGCGCGGGGCGTGCGCTGGTTTGTGCAAGTGGGCATGCAAGGCGCTACCGCGCCGCTTACAGGGAAAACGTTTGTACTGACGGGCACTCTTCCCTCACTTTCGCGAGACGAAGCACAACGATTGATCGAAGCGGCGGGCGGTAAAGTAACGACAAGCGTATCGAAAAAAACGCATTTTGTTTTGGCGGGGGACGAAGCGGGCAGCAAGTTAACGAAAGCGGCTGAGCTTGGCGTAACTGTGATAGACGAAGCTGCGCTGCACGCGCTGCTCGAAGGGAAATGATGCGCACGATTCGTAAAGCAGTTTTCCCCGTAGCGGGCCTTGGCACGCGGTTTTTGCCTGCGACTAAAGCCAGTCCAAAAGAGATGCTCCCGATTGTTGATAAGCCGCTGATTCAATATGCTGTTGAAGAGGCAGTGGCGGCTGGTATAACCGATATGATTTTTATCACTGGACGTAACAAGCGAGCCATTGAGGATCATTTTGATAAGGCCTATGAGCTCGAAGCGGAACTTGCATTACGCGAGAAAAATTTGTTGCTAGAAGAAGTACGGAGTATCGTGCCGAGCAATATCAACTGCATCTATATTCGGCAGGTTGAAGCAAAGGGCTTAGGCCATGCAGTGCTTTGCGCGGAGCCTGTTATTGGCAATGAACCCTTCGCTGTTGTGCTCGCCGATGATTTTATTGATGCTTCAGGCGCACCTGCGCTGAAGCAAATGGTCGATGCATTTTCTACCCGTCCGGTGTCGATGGTCGCGGTCGAAGAAGTGCCTCACGATGAAACGAATAAGTGGGGAATTTGCGACGTAAACGGCGCAGAGGCGCAGATAGCGCCACTGCTGCGCATCGTAGAAAAACCCAACCCAGCCGATGCGCCTTCAAATTTAGGCGTGGTCGGGCGCTACCTACTTACGCCGCGCATCTTTACCCATTTGCGGGCGATTGGTTCGGGGGCGGGCGGGGAAATACAGCTCACCGATGCGATCGCCCGGTTGCTTTCTGAAGAACGCGCCTGCGCTTTTCGCTTTCAAGGTACGCGTTACGACTGCGGCAGTAAATTGGGTTATCTACAAGCCACCGTTGCGTTGGGTCTCAAGCATAAAGAAGGCGGTGAGGCGTTCCGCGAGTATCTCCGACGCGTACTGGTCGCCTAGCCCATGCAACTTCGAGAGCTTCAGTACATCATTGCCATCGCTCAGGAAAAAAGTTTCGTGCGAGCCGCAGCGCGATGTTTCGTCAGTCAACCCGCACTCTCTATTGCGGTAAAAAACATCGAAAGTGAGTTGGGTGTATCACTTTTTGAGCGAAGTCGGGCTCAGGTAACCACTACACCAATCGGCGAACAAATTGTCGCCCAGGCGCAGCGCGTGTTACAGGAGACACAAGTGCTTCGCGATTTAGCGCAGGGCGGCCGAAATCCGCTCAACGGCATGCTCCGGTTGGGTGCGATCTACACCGTGGCACCGTATTTATTACCTCAACTGATTGCAGCGCTCCACACCACCGCCCCTGATATGCCAATCGAGATTGAAGAAAATTTCACCCAATCTCTTGAGGAAATGCTTAAGAGCGGTCAGATCGATTGCGCGCTGATTGCGCTGCCCTATGCGTTACCAGGCCTGCAAGTCGATGCGCTATATGAAGAGCCCTTTTTCGTTGTCGTACCCGCAGCCCATCCGTGGGCGGAAAGAAAGAGCGTGAGTGCAGAGGAACTCCCAAATCAACATTGCATTTTGATGTCTGTGGGTAATTGTTTTCGTAACCATGTTTTACAAGCCTGTCCAGAGCTCAATCATCCTTCAACAAACGTCTCGCGTAGCAACTCACTAGAAACCGTGCGAAATATGGTGGCTTCTGGGTTGGGTGTCTCGGTTATGCCCGCAGGTGCCCTTTCGAGCCAATACCAAACAGATCTTGTCCGCGCCATACCGTTCGAAGATCCGGTGCCGTCTCGCCGCATCGGGCTAGCCTACCGAATAGGTTTTTCACGGACGCAAGCGCTTGCCGCGGTTAAAGCAGCGGTTCGCAATTTGAAATTGCCGCACGCGACGATGTATGCGTAATTCGAGAACATTTGTATCGCCTCGACCCCGGCTAGTAGTCGCGCGATCGTCTAGTTCAGCTTCCTTGCTGATCCCACTACCGATCAACCACCAATTGCTGCCCAGTTGATTCGGGAAACCACCTTCAATTTTCAGATTAACTCGCTGAGATTTACTTTCTTTGCGTTATAATTCAATAAGTTATGAAGTAAAGCGTGTAGCGTTTCATAGCGAACCATCAAGTAAGGTCTAAGTAGCGTGCCTTACAAATCCATTTCTGGGCGCGCGATTGCGCCCTTTGTTTTTTAAAGTCTTAGCGCGTAATACGCCAATCCACTATGTCCCAGCCCGCACGCGCCCTGCGCAACATCGCCATCATCGCCCACGTTGACCACGGTAAAACCACGCTCGTAGATTGCTTGTTAAAGCAAGCGGGCACTTTCGCGGCGCACGAACAGGTCGGCGAGCGGGTGATGGACTCCAATGACATTGAGCGCGAACGTGGCATTACGATTTTGGCAAAAAACTGCGCAATCAGCTGGAATGGCACCCGGATTAACGTGGTGGACACCCCTGGCCACGCCGACTTTGGCGGCGAAGTGGAGCGCGTGCTCTCGATGGTGGATGGGGTGTTGGTCTTGGTGGATGCGGTTGAAGGCCCGATGCCCCAAACCCGTTTCGTAACTAAAAAAGCGCTCGCGATGGGACACAAGGCCATCGTGGTGGTGAACAAAGTAGACCGCCCTGGTGCGCGACTTGATTGGGTCGTGAATCAAACATTCGAACTCTTCGACAAATTGGGTGCAACCGAGGAGCAACTCGATTTCCCGATTGTGTACGCCTCCGCCCTGCAAGGCTGGGCGACCATGAACAGCGGCGAAACGACAGAAAACATGGATGCGCTTTTCCAGTGCGTGCTCGATCACATTCCTCAGCCAGCGGTAGATGCCGATGCCCCGCTTCAACTGCAAATTTCGGCGTTGGACTACAACTCATACGTAGGCCGGATCGGCATTGGTCGCATCCGCCAAGGCTCCATCAAAACGGGTCAGCACGTCGCGGTAATGTATGGCGACGAGGCCCGCGGCACGGCAAAAGTGCAGCAAGTATTAACCTTTAGCGGTTTAACGCGGGTGCCAACGGACTTAGCGACTGCAGGCGATATCGTTGCGCTCTCCGGGGTTGAAGGCGTAAACATTGGTGTGACGCTTTGCGCAGTGACCGATCCGGTGGGCTTGCCACCGATTGCGGTAGATGAGCCAACGCTCACGATGAATTTTCAAGTGAATAATTCTCCGCTTGCTGGGCGCGAAGGCAAATTCGTCACCTCCCGCCAGATCCGTGATCGCTTAATGCGCGAGCTCCAATCCAACGTCGCGTTACGCGTAGATGAAACTGAAGATGCCGATGTGTTCCGCGTATCCGGTCGTGGCGAACTACACCTCACCATTCTGGTTGAGAACATGCGCCGTGAAGGTTTTGAGCTTTCGGTATCCAAACCGCGCGTGTTGTTCCATGAAGTAAATGGCGAAACCCACGAGCCGTTTGAGGCGCTCACAGTAGACGTGGAAGAAAACCACCAAGGCGCAGTGATGGAAGCGCTCGGAATGCGTGGTGGAGATCTGCTCGATTTCGTCAACGATGGCAATGGCCGCGTGCGTTTGGATTATCGTATCCCAGCGCGTGGATTGATCGGTTTTCAAAACGAATTTATGAATGCAACGCGCGGCACGGGCTTGTTGAGCCATATTTTTGATGGCTATGCAGCCATGAAAGGGGCGTTGCCAGGGCGTCGAAATGGCGTATTGATTAGCCAAGACGATGGTTTGGCCGTGGCCTACGCGCTTTGGAAACTGCAAGACCGTGGTCGTATGTTTTCAAGCCACAACGATCCAGTGTATGAAGGCATGATTATCGGCATTCATAGCCGCGACAACGATTTGATCGTGAACCCGATCAAAGGCAAAAAGCTCACCAACGTGCGCGCATCCGGCACCGACGAAGCCGTAACGCTCACGCCGCCGATTCAGATGTCGCTCGAATACGCGGTGGAATTTATTGAAGACGATGAGTTGGTTGAAGTCACCCCTAAATCGATACGCTTACGCAAACGCTTTTTGAAAGAGCATGAGCGCAAGAAGGCGTCTAAAGACATCGCTTAGTTATCGATTTAAAGAACGAGTGGCTCTGGCTCTAGCGTTATCCGAAATTTCGCCTCTACTGAGGCGATAATTTCTTGGGCGAGCACCCAAAGCGACTCTCCCGTCGCGCCGCCATGGTTCACCAACACTAGCGCATGGTGGGCGTGCACACCCGCTGCGCCTCGACGCTCGCCTTTGAAACCACACTGATCGATAAGCCATGCTGCGGGCACTTTCACCCAGCCGTCGTGGTCGGGGTAGTGCAGCGCGTCTGGATAGCGCAGCTTTAAATCATCGTACTGGGCTGCGGGAATAACTGGGTTTTTAAAAAAACTTCCGGCATTGCCTAGCAAAACCGGATCGGGCAACTTGCGGGTGCGGATAGCCTGCACTGCCCGGCTCACATCCATGGGTGTAGCTTCAATAATGCCTTGGGCGAGGAGTTCGTTGCGAACGTCTCCGTAAGCGAGCCGTAACGCCGGTGAGCGACTCAAACGCAGACGCACGCGGCGCACGATCCACTCTCGCCCAACAAAGCTTTTAAAGAAACTATCCCGATACCCGAAACGGCAATCATCCGCACTTAGGCGTTTTGCTTCCCCCGTTTCGCGGGAAATTACATCGCAGCTATGGAACACCTCCCGCAACTCTACCCCATACGCACCGATGTTTTGGATGGGTGCGCCGCCAACCGTACCGTAAATAAGTGAGAGATTTTCAAGCCCGCAGTAGCCCAGTTCGAGTGACCACATTACAAAACGATGCCACGATTCGCCGGCCATCGCCTCGACCACATTGTCAGATAATTCGCGCATGCCTTTAGTGTCCACATGCAGCACGCAGCCGTTGTATTGCTGCGTGAAGAGCACATTACTGCCCCCGCCCAACACGAAAATGCCCCGATAGCCCGCGAGCGCGTTGGCGATCGATACGGCCTGGGGAAAATCGGCATCATCGTTGATGCGTACGTAGGTTTGGGCTATCGCGCTCACACCGAACGTATTTAACGCGGTGAGGTCAAAATCGTGTTCTACTGTAATTCCCACAGGCTACCAACTTCAGTTTGTTATGTTTTTCGGACTCGGAAAATCTTCGCAATTACTGCCCCCTGGCAATACGCTTCCAGGTCGCCCGCAGCCGCTCGAAATTACCAATCGGCACGCAGTTAACGGCAATCCGCTTCAACCCCCGTTTTTACCGCATTTTGCGCAAGCGATATTCGCGTTAGGGTGTTTTTGGGGCGCGGAGCGCATCTTTTGGAAAACCGCAGGTGTTTTCTCCACTGCAGTTGGCTATAGCGGCGGCAATACGCCCAACCCAACGTATGAAGAGGTATGCAGCGGTCAGACTAATCATACCGAGGTGGTTTTGGTCATCTACGACCCATCGGTGGTGAGCTTTGAGGCACTACTCACCGTGTTCTGGGAAGCCCACAACCCCACGCAAGGCATGCGCCAAGGCAACGACCGGGGCACACAATACCGTTCGGCAATTTATACGTTTGACGAAGCGCAATTTAGCGCGGCGCGGCTTAGCAAAGCCGCCTATGAAGCAGCGCTTGCCGCGAAAGGGTTCGATTCGATCACTACGGAAATTGCGCCGGTCGGCACGTTTTACTATGCTGAGGATTACCACCAACAATATCTGCATAAAAACCCCGGCGGCTATTGCGGCATCGGTGGTACGGGCGTGCGCTGCGAAATCGGTTCATAGCACTATTTCGCTGAAATACTTGCGGCGTAAAAACGGTCGTTTTCAGGAGATATCGCCTGAAAAACGGCGTTTTTGCGCCGCAAGTATTTCAATCTCACACCTAACCAGCTAAGCGTTTTGGTATTCCGCCAGCGGCGGGCAGGTGCACATCACGTTGCGATCGCCGTGCACCTCGTCCGCGCGCCCTACGGGTGGCCAGTATTTATTGCCCCGCAAGGTGGCGAGCGGGTACGCAGCTTGCTCGCGCGAGTACGCGTGCGTCCATTCGTCGGTAAGCAGCGCTTGCGCGGTGTGGGGCGCGTGGATAAGTGGATTGTCATCTTTCGGCCACACGCCTGTTTCTACCGCGCGGATTTCTTCGCGAATGGCTATCATCGCCTCGCAGAAGCGGTCAAGCTCAGCTTTATCTTCGCTTTCGGTGGGCTCAATCATGAGCGTGCCGCCCACAGGGAAGCTCACCGTAGGCGCGTGAAAACCGTAATCCATCAAACGCTTTGCTACGTCTACGTTACTAATACCTGTTAACTCTTTTAGCGGGCGCACATCAATGATGCATTCGTGGGCAACCAATCCGCCGGGGCCGGAGTAAAGCACGGGAAAGTGCGGTGCTAAGCGCTTTGCAACGTAGTTCGCGTTCAGAATCGCAACCGCGGTGGCTTCACGCAGTCCATCCGCGCCCATCATGGCAATGTAGGCGTAGGGAATCGGCAAGATTGACGCCGAGCCATACGGCGCGGCAGAGACTGGGCCTACTGCACCGGTTACGCCTAAATCGCTAGACGGCAAAAATGGTGCGAGATGGGCTTTTACGCCGATCGGGCCTACTCCAGGACCGCCGCCGCCATGCGGAATGCAAAACGTTTTGTGCAAGTTCATGTGCGTGACATCCGCGCCGATTTCGCCAGGAGAGGTTACGCCCACCTGTGCGTTCAAGTTTGCGCCATCCATGTAGACCTGACCGCCGTGCGCATGAACCGCAGCGCAAATTTCTTTCACATCCGCTTCAAACACGCCGTGTGTAGAAGGATAGGTAAGCATAAGTGCAGCGAGATGGGTTTTGTGTAGTTCTGCTTTGGCGGTGAGATCGGCGAGATCAACGTTGCCTTGCTCATCGCATGAAGTCACCACCACTTCCATACCGCACATTTGCGCCGAAGCCGGATTCGTGCCGTGCGCGCTAGATGGAATTAAGCAAATCTTGCGATGGGATTCACCTCGGCTGGCGTGATAGGCACGGATGGCGAGCAAGCCTGCGTATTTGCCTTGCGCGCCCGAATTTGGCTGCAAAGTTACTGCGTCGAATCCGGTGATTTTGCACAGCCAATCTTCCAAATTCTCCATCAATTCGGCGTAGCCCAGCCATTGGGATTTCGGCGCGAACGGGTGAATGCCGCCGAACTCAGGCCACGTTACCGGAATCATTTCAGTTGTCGCGTTCAACTTCATGGTGCACGAGCCGAGCGGAATCATCGTGCGATCAAGCGCTAAATCTTTGTCGGACAACATGCGCAGGTAGCGCAGCATTTGGGTCTCGCTGCGGTGGGTGTGGAACACACTGTGGGTGAGGTAAGGCGTGGTGCGCAAATAGCCTTTCGGTAGATGTGAGCCTGTGCCCACTGAAACGGAAGAGGAAGAAGCAGCGAGCAATGTAAGCAACGCCTCCACATCTTTCATCGTGTGCGTTTCGTCAAAAGAAACCGTGAGCGCATCATGTCCGTCAAGCGAGCGAACGTTGATCCCCGCAGCGCCAAACTTATTTACCAATGCGTTTGTTTGCGCACCAGATTTCAGCAAAACCGTATCAAAGAAATAGGGCTGGGGCGAATCAAATCCACGTGCCTTTGCACCCGACGCAAACGCAGCCGCTAAACCATGCACACGCTCGGCAATGGCCTTCAAACCACGCGGGCCGTGATAGACCGCATACATCCCGGCCATGACTGCGAGCAACACTTGTGCAGTACAAATGTTGGAGGTGGCCTTCTCGCGGCGAATATGTTGCTCGCGCGTTTGCAAAGTGAGTCGATAGGCGCGGTTGCCGTGCACATCAATCGATACCCCCGCGAGCCGACCCGGAAGCGAGCGCTTGTAGGCATCGCGGGTGCCCATAAAGCCTGCGTGCGGGCCACCGAAGCCCATGGGCACGCCAAAACGTTGGGCCGAGCCGACGACGATATCCGCGCCCCATGTGCCAGGCGCTTCGAGCAACGTGAGCGCGAGCAAATCCGCCGCGCAGCAAAAAACCGCCCCACTCGCACGTGCCTTTTCCGCAAGCGGACGCAAATTGTGAATCGTGCCGGTCGTGGAAGGATATTGCGCGAGCACGCCGAAGAAATCATTTTCTTCCATAAGCGTTGGCACGCCCCCGATGAGAAGCTGAATGCCCAAGGGCTCAGCGCGGGTTTTGAGCAGGGCGATGGTTTGCGGATGGCAATCGCCAGCAACGATGAAATTCATCGATTTCGCAGCCGCGCCTTTTGCAACACGCTGGGCCAAGGTCATGGCTTCCGCTGCGGCGGTGGCTTCGTCTAGGAGCGAGGCGTTAGCGATTTCCATCCCGGTCAAGTCGCAAATCATCGTTTGGAAATTGATGAGCGCCTCTAACCGGCCTTGGGAAATCTCTGGCTGATAAGGCGTGTACGCGGTGTACCACGCTGGGTTCTCCAAAATGTTGCGCAGAATTACCGGCGGGGTAATCGTACCGTAATAGCCTTGGCCGATAAAGTTCTTTGCCACGATATTTTTATCGGCCAATTCGCGCAAATGGGCAATCACCTCCGCCTCGGATTGCGCGGGCGGCAACTCTAGCGGCACTTTCGAATGAATGGCCGCTGGCACCACTTTTTTCAATAAATCTTCAAGCGAATTTGCGCCAATCGCGGCGAGCATTTCGGCTTGCGCATTTTCAGTAATGCCAATATGGCGGGGGAGAAAGTTGGAAGTCATTTGGACAGTCTTTAAAGAATCATTCGATATTGCGTAAAGCCGGTGCGCGTGGCCACTTTGTTGTAAAGCACCATGGCCTCGGCGTTCGTTTCGTTAGTTAGCCAATGCACGCGGCTCGCGCCCTTAGCTTTTGCCTCGGCATAAGTGAATTCAATGAGCGCGCGGCCAATGCCTTTGCCCCGTGCGGCTTCACTCGTATACAAATCTTGCAGGTAGCAATACGACCCAGTGGTCCAGCATGAATAGTGGTAAATCGTATGAACGATGCCCAACAATTCACCCCCTCCGAACGCACCGTGCGCGTACATCGGCACGTTCGCATCGTGAAAGCGTGCCCACGTCAGGTTGGTGACTTCTGGTGCGATGGTGGTTTTGTAAAACGCCAAATAGCCTTGCCACAACGGCTCCCAGGCCTGGCGATCGGCAGGCGTTAGTACGCGAATCGTAGGTGCGTTCATCGCACTAGCCAATCGATTTGTCATAAGTGGCTTTGTCCATCAAACCGGCCAATTTCGCTGCATCGGTCACGCGAATTTTGAAAAACCAGCCCGCGCCTTCGGGGTCGGAGTTCACAAGCGTTGGGTCGTCGGCAACGGCTTGATTGACTGCCACCACTTCGCCTTCCACCGGGGACTTCACCTCCGCAGCAGCTTTGACGGACTCGATGACACACACGTCTTTTCCTGCCGACACCTTCGCGCCAACTTCGGGCAATTCGGCGTATACCAAATCGCCTAATTTATCTTGCGCGAAGTGAGTGATCCCAACGATGCCGACGTCAGCAGATTCCATCTTGATGTATTCGTGATCGGCGGTGAAGTAAGTGGTCATTTAAAAGTCTCCAAATTAATAGATGATTTGTTAGGTGCGTTTTGACGAACTGACGACGCTAAGCGCCACGAAAATACCGATGCACCGCAAACGGCAACGCCGCAATTTTCACAGGCACTGGCTTATCCCGCACGATGGCGTTGAGTTCTGTGCCTACGGCGCAGCATTGAGAATTCACGTACCCCATGGCGACCGGCGCATTGGCGCTCGGCCCGAAGCCGCCGCTGGTTACGATGCCCACTTGCTTGCCGCTCGCGTCGTGCAGCGCAGCGCCTTCGCGCACCGGCGCTTTGCCTTGTGGTGCGATGCCTACGCGGGTGCGCGGCGGGCCTTCATTCAAGTGTTGCTCAATGAACATCGCGCCGGGGTAGCCGAGCGCACGCGCGCCACCGGGCTTCCTTACTTTTTGCATTGCCCAATTTAAGTTCGCCTCCACGGGCGTAGTGGTGGTGTCAATATCGTGGCCGTATAAGCACAAGCCCGCCTCCAAACGCAGCGAATCCCGCGCGCCGAGGCCAATCGGTAAAACATCACTTTTCTGGGAGATAAGTTCGCAAAATGCCTCAATTTGCGCCGCAGGTATGGAGAGTTCGAAACCGTCTTCACCGGTGTAGCCGGAGCGCGTGACTTGGCATGGGATGCCAAAAAGCGTGAAGTTGCCGCCGGTCATGAACGTTAGGGCAGAAATTTCTGGCGCAGCGCTAGCCAACACCGCAACCGCTTTCGGCCCCTGTAGGGCAATCAACGCCAGATCGTCGCGCACCCGAATTTCGCAGCGCTTGCCGATGTGTTTGCGCAGATGGGCTATATCGGCATCTTTACATGCTGCGTTTACCACCACGTGCAAATGCGTGCCGGCATTGAACACCATCAAATCATCGAGAATGCCGCCGACTTCATTGGTAAAAAAACCGTAGCGCTGCTTGCCTGGGCTTAAGCCTACGAAATCTTGCGGGCACAAGCCCTCGAGCGCTGCTGCTGCGTCGGGCCCGTGAAGCTCAATTTGCCCCATGTGGGATACATCAAACAAGCCTGCGTGTTCGCGCGTGTGCAGGTGCTCTTTCATCACGCCAAGGGGATACTGCACGGGCATGTCATAACCTGCGAACGCAACCATGCGCGCGCCGAGGCGAACGTGCATTGCGTGCAGGGGCGTTTGTTTAAGTGTTGGATTCGCGGCGGTGGAAACAGCGTCGGGCATAGGGCAATCTCATAGAAGAAATGGACCCCGTCCGTTCATGTACCTGAGAGTTTCACGCCGCGCATCAAGTGCGCAGAGCGTTTGCCCCTTCGGTGGCGGCCGTAGCTTCTGATTGCAAAGCTGCCGCGCTCTCCAGATTTTTGCTGCAAAGTTCAGTACGTGTACCTGAGCGTTTCTGGGGGATTCGCCTTCGGTGGCGGCGTTGTTGCAACACCGCTCTCTCCTGATACGTCGAAGTTTATCGCACAATGCTTTTAACCATGAGCGAAAACTACTTTCTAGGCATTGACGCGGGCGGCACCCGCACGCAAGCTGCATTGGCGGATTCCGCTGGCAATGTGCTTGCCCGCGCGCAGGCGGGCGCAGGCAGCTTGCGCGCGGGAGCGCAGCACGTATACGAGGTGCTTTTAGCGGTAAGCGAGGCGGTAAAAACGACCAAATTTGGGGAGATAAATGGCAAAACAAGGCTTTTTTGCGCCGCAGGTATTGC
>JANMDS010000082.1:0-10547 GCA_031376405.1 Betaproteobacteria bacterium | reverse complement strand
CGCCAGCGGCCGGTACTAAACCAAGCGAAGTCGTAATACGCGGTTACACAAAATCGCCGCGCCGAGGGTGAACAACCTTCGCGCGGCGTTTTCTTATCTATACACTTCGTTTAATTTGAAAAAGGAAACAATATGAAACTTGCCTTCGCAACCCTTGCCTTCACCCTCTGCGCTGCAGGCGCAGCCCTCGCCCATGATGGCGACCACGGCAAACGTGGCGGCTTTGGCATGCTCGATACCAACAAAGATGGCGCAATTTCCCAAGCCGAAGCGTGTGGAGGCCCGCGCGCAGCAGAAGGCATGCTTTGCAAAAATTTCGCCACCATCGATACCAACAAAGACGGCTCGCTGAGCAAAGAAGAGATGAAAGCTGCGCGCTTTGCCTTCGTTGCCCACAAAGGCTTTAGCAAACTCGATGCCAATGCCGACGGTGCGATCAGCCAAGCCGAAGCCTGTGGTGGCCCACGCGGTGCCCAGGGTAGGTTGTGCGTGAAATTTGCCGAGATTGATACAAATAAAGATGGTGCACTCAGCAAAGACGAGCTCGCCGCCCACATGCAGGCCCATAAAGGCAAGCGCCACGGCGGGTAAGCTTAAAAGGCAGCAGCGTGCAAAATGCCCGTAGTCACTACGGGCATTTTTATTTTTACCTCGCTAAAATGCTGAAATCACGATTTTCACTTTCTCACGAGGCAAAACCATGAGCGCCCAAGACACCATCCGCGAACAAGTAACCAGCAACCCCGTTGTGCTTTATATGAAAGGCACGCCGCAATTCCCGCAGTGCGGCTTTTCTTCGAACGCCGCCCACATCTTGAAGCAGTGCGGTGTGAATAAATTTCACTCCGTCAACGTGCTCGCCGACAACGATATTCGCCAAGGCATTAAAGACTACGCCAATTGGCCCACGATTCCCCAGCTTTATGTAGATGGCGAATTCGTCGGCGGCTCAGACATCATGAAAGAGATGTTTCAGTCGGGTGAGCTGCAAGCTTTGCTTACTGCGCATCAGAATTAAAAAATTGGAAAGGGTCGCGTAACGCTTGCTACGTTCTCGAAGTGCGCTGTGCCACGGAGTCGGGCGCTGATTGAGCATGCCGAGTTTGATGGTATTTTTATGACTGTTTAAAAATTTGTATATAAGCTTGAAACCTAGGATGTGAGCCACTCTCAGGAGAAAAGCATGTCCAGATTATCCTGCAGCGCCCAGATTATCTCGCGGGTTTTGCGATATAAATTACGTTATGCTTTAAAAAATTCAAACGCCACGATCTGAAACGTATTCAGTTCACTCAATCGCACGTCAGGAGAAAATATGTCGAACCTCGTAACACTTCAGAATCAACTAAACGAACTCATAACTATTCGTAGCGAAACAAATAGGGAACTCTCCGCCGCATTGCGGGACGGCCAGTCAGATACTGCTTCGAATAGAAGGCGAAGTATTGATACGTATGACGGTCTGATATCGTCAAAAAAAAGATGAAATTGAGCGCTATAAGCAGCACATGAACTCACAGCACGGACGGGGCGGCTTGGACGCATACAGTAGAAAGAATTAGCGTTTGTTCGAACCAGAGGTCGTATGTAAAAACAAACGCTGGTCAGGTCAACCTTTATCAATGGCCCGCTATCCTAGTGGGTAGTTTAATTGAGCTCTAGGTGCACACCTTAGTTTTTACGCTCTAGGATAATTAAGATGCAGGTACTCTCTACGCCATTTGTTGCAGCGATACTTATCTATCGGAAATTTCTTTCACCCCGCAAGGGTTACAGATGCGCATATGGCGCGACTTGTGGGCGGCCAAGTTGTTCGACTTTTGGGCTAAGAGCGTTCTCTAAGCATCAGCCATTCATTGCTTATGCGTTACTCAAGCGTCAATTCGGTAGGTGTCGCATAGCGTCTAAGCGAGATCAGCGAGGCACCTGTTGTGATGACAATCCCGAAAATGACTGGAATTGTTTTGAGGCTTGTGATCGAAGTGAACATGAGTACAAGAAAAGCGTGCGGCGTGCACGGCGAAACTTTAAATTAGACGATTAATAACTAGCAAACAAAGGAACATTAGATGATCTTACTTATATCAAGATTGCTTCACTGGCACCAAGAAGAGAATCACTGTCAATGTCCTAGATGTAAGCAATACACGTGGTACACGGATGGGAAGGGGAGCTACAAGTGCACCGCATGTGGGTTCGCGTTTAGCAAATGACATAGCACCAGGGCTGTGAATCTGCGAGGCATAATTTGTAAATGAAAAGGACGCGAGGTACAGTTTCGGGTGTCAGAAAATATGCGAGGATAAGCCTCGCATATTTTGTACTAGGTGAGCTTTGATTGCGCGCCTTTTATTTCTGCCGTTAGGTTTATAAAAGCACCCACCTCGGCGGAAGCGCGCCAGGCGCAGCTTTTGCGCATTTAATCGAACGAGCGCAAAATCAGTCTCAAGATACCTCGGAGATCACGCCATGACCACCACGCTCAACACCGCACTTTCAAAAGACGACGCTACCGCTCTCTACAACCGTATCGCCAAGCAATGGGACGCGGACATCGTGCCGCAACTGATCGACTACGTGCGGCTGCAAGCAAAGAGCCCGAGCTTTGATGCGGAGTGGGCGCGCGGCGGGCACATCGCCAAAGCGATTGCGTTAGCGCAAAAATTTGTGGCCGCGCAGCCGGTGAAGAATATGCGTTTGGAAGTGATCCAACTCGAGGGCCGCACGCCGGTGCTCTTTTTTGATATTCCCGCCACGGGCAATAAAAGCAATACCGATACCGTGTTGCTCTACGGCCATTTAGATAAGCAGCCGGAGATGGTAGGCTGGCGGGATGATGCAGGGCCGTGGACGCCACTCATCGAAGACGGCAAGCTCTACGGGCGGGGCAGTGCCGATGATGGCTACGCGGTGTTCGCTGCGCTGGCCGCAGTAATTGCGCTCGACGCGGACAATATTTCCCGCCCGCGCTGCATAGGGTTGATTGAAACCTGCGAAGAAAGCGGTAGCTACGATTTACCCGCTTACATTGATGCGCTGCTGCCGCGTATTGGTAATGTGAAGCTCGTGGTTGCGCTCGATTCGGGCGCGGGGAATTACGACCAACTATGGGCCACCACTTCGCTGCGTGGTTTGGTCAATGGCACGTTGACCGTGAGCGTGCTAAACGAAGGCGTGCACTCAGGCAGCGCAGGCGGTGTCGTGCCAGACACCTTCCGCATTGCGCGCCGCTTGCTTGATCGCATTGACGATTCATTCACCGGCGCGACCAAGCTTGCCGCATTGCAAGCCCCCGTGCCGGACGAGCGCTTGCAACAAGCCAAGCAAGCCGCGCAGATTTTGGGCGACACGATGTGGAAGCAATTCCCCTGGGCGAGCTGCGGCGGTGAGGGCGCGTTCGCGATGCCCACTTCAAGCGATCCGGTTGAGCTCATTTTGAACCGAACGTGGCGCTCCTGCTTGGCCATCACCGGCGCGGATGGTTTGCCTTCAACAAAAAACGCGGGCAACGTTTTGCGCCCGTATACCGCGCTCAAACTTTCGTTGCGCATCCCGCCCACGGTAGATGGCACGCTCGCGCTTGCCACCGTGCGCCAAACGCTGGAAGCCAACGCGCCGTACAACGCCCGCGTTGAGTTCGAAGCCGATAGTGCCGCCACCGGCTGGAACGCCCCACCTTTTGCCCCGTGGCTCAGCCTCGCGCTCGACGCTGCCTCCATTCACTACTTCGGCAAGCCCGCGGCCTACATGGGCGAAGGCGGCACCATCCCGTTTATGGGCATGTTGGGAGCGAAATTCCCCGATGCGCAAATGCTCGTCACCGGCGTGCTCGGACCGAAATCGAACGCGCACGGCCCGAATGAGTTTTTGCATATTGAGTACGCGAAGAAGGTGACGGCGGCTACGGCGATGGTGATTGCAGCGGCGTAGAGATGCTGCGTCGTGTTACGCGTTTGAAACAAATACCTGCGGCGTAAAACAAGCACTTTTTCGACTTTATCCCCCAAAAAATACCGGATTTTTACTTCGACTGAACAACCTTAAACACTCCGCCGAAGCTCGGTAATCGCTTTGCGCAAATACTTTTCATCAAACCCGTTCATCCGTTTGCCTTTAATAAGTTTCGTAGCCTCGATTAGCCTGCGGCCTTTTGCAGGCGTAATCGAGGATTAAGAACTTGGCGCAGAGCTGAAAAGAGAGTGAATCTTGCACCGCAACCTCCAAAGCTGAAATGCCTCGATTACGGACTGCGGCCTAATCGCGGCTACGCTGTTACCCGCTCAAGCCCCGCGCTTCACCGCTGCAATCGCCGTGCGCAAATTTTTCTCGTTGAACCCATTCATTCTTTTACCGTTAATGAGTAATAGCGGCACACCGTTGCCACCAAGCTCACGAAATTGCTTTGCGCCTTCTTCGGATTTTTCTACGTCCACATCGAGAAACGCAACGTTGCTCTCGTTCAAAATTTTGCGCGTGACTTTGCAGTAGCCGCAACTGCGCGTGCCGTACAACACCACTGGATGCGCCGCCGCCGCTGCAATGCGAAGCTCAATCGCTTCGCGCTCGGCGTTGCGTTGGTAGTAGTGGTAGCCACCCCAGAGGGCTACGAGAAGGAGTAAATATTTCATGATGAGCGAGGGTATCACGGGTGTTGGCTCTCAGAAAATTATGCGTACCGCACGGTACAAAACCAGCAGCGTAAAACGCATGCACATTTGTAAAAATAGTGCCCCAAAAAAGCGCCTTGCAAATTTCATCCTGAGAAATACGGTTTTGCAGAGGTGTCGTATTTGGCTAACCGTAACGCGCCAGTTCGACTTCCCTATAAACTTGTGAAAAATCGAAGGGGAGCACCACGTTGAAACACTTACCAATGATCTTGTCTACGATATCCAAAGTGGCCGCTGTGCTGCTGAGTTGTGTTGGTAGTGCGTTCTCGCAAGGGATGCCAGATGTCGCGAAGGCAACGGGCTTGGTCACGCTCATCGATACCCGCAGTGGAGTATGTGTTCAAAAATACCCGATCGCAGCTAAAACGCTTGGATTCGATATCAACGCTGCGGATATTGCTGCGGGACTTTTCATTGTGCTCGACGAAGCGGTCAAATGCGTGAACCAAGGCTATTCGGTTTTTACAGGACACCTCTTAGGAACTGAACTTACCGCGCCGATCTATGCAATCAACACGCCCGCAGGTCTGGCATTTTGTAGGCGTGGGGTCGTGGAAAACTGCACGCTCGGACTGGGTCGTACAAATACCTTCACTGTTTTTTCCCGGGCAAACGACCAGTGTTACCAGGCGGTTCCCGCTTCTGCCCTGCCTGCATATGAAGGGAACCCTGCGTATGTAATCTATGAGCCTGGAACCAGCTGCAAGAGCTTGGGTATGGAAATTTTGGTTGGGTTTCTTGCTGGAACGCGCCTGAGTGTGCCGGTGTATACCTCATCTGAATCCACGGGTCGCATTTTATGTAACAGCGGCGCTGTCGAAAATTGCGCGATATCGAGCGCGCCTGGTCCTGGCGCCGGCACGGTTGTTGTCCAAGAGTTTTACAACGCAGCGCTTAATCGATACTTTCGCACTGCCGATAGTGGTGAGATTGCTTTTTTAAGCGCAGCGCTTACTTCGGGAGAAGTAAAAACGAACGACACGTTTTACGGCTATGGGGCTCCAGTCGCCCGCTCAGTGCCGGTGTGTCGGTTTTACGGCTCGGTGAATCCTGGCCCGAATAGTCATTTTTATACGCTCGATCCGGCTGAGTGCGCAGCACTTAAAGCGCTTCAACTGAAAACGCCGAGCTCCGCCAAGCGCTGGAACTACGAATCCATTGCGTTCTATGCGCTCGCGCCCGTTGCCGGCGCGTGCCCACCCGGTAGCTCAACCCCGGTTTATCGCGCTTACAACCGAGGCAACCAGACCGGCATCGACAGTAACCATCGGTTCACGAGTAATGTGGCGAACTACAACAAGATGCTATCGCAAGGTTGGCTGGGAGAAGGCGTTGTAATGTGCACCCCATGAGTCGAGCGTTGGGCGCTGGGCAATGCATCGCTTCGCGTCCTACGTCGAGGTAATTGATGGCTAGCACTAAGCGGCTCGTCATAGCGAGTTACAACATTCACAAAGGAATGTCCCCGCTAAACCTGCAACTCTCGGTGGAGGCGGCGCGCTCGCGTTTGGCGGCCCTGAAGCCCGACATTATGTTTTTGCAGGAAGTGCAAGGTGCGCATAACAAGGTTTCCAGGCGAATCGAATCTCATCCGCACATGGGGCAGCATACATTTTTTGCCGAACTGGAAGGTTTTACTGCTACGTATGCCGTAGGCCGTGCGTACCGCAACGGGCACCATGGTAACGCGATTGTGACGCGCCACCGCGTGGTATCCCAAGGCTACATGGATATCTCGCACCATCGTCTGGAAGGGCGCACGCTTTTGCACACGGAAATCGAGGTGGGCAAGGCCTATCCGAGCGTGCATTGTGTGTGCGTTCATCTCGGGCTTTTCGCGCGCAGCCGTAGGCACCAGTTGCGCTGGATTGCCGAGGCGATTGAACACGATATCCCGCGCGATGCGCCGCTCATTTTGGCTGGGGACTTTAACGATTGGCGGCGCGAGGCGAGCGGCTTTTTGAATGCATCGCTGGGGTTAACCGAGGTGTTCGAACACGCGCATGGTCGGCCTGCACGTACCTTCCCAGCGATGCTGCCCTTTATGTCGCTTGATCGCATTTACGCGCGCGGTTTAACAGTGAAAACCGCGGAAGTAGCCCACGGCCCAGAGTGGCTGGCCGTATCAGATCACGCGCCGTTAATTGCAACGCTTGGATTACCGCATACAGCAGGCCGAGGCAAGCCGCCCGCACGCGATGATTGAGGGCAACGCTCTGGCGCTTTTGCAAAACGGTGCGCAATTTTTCCCCGCACTGATTGCCGAAATTGATGCGGCGCGCAAGAATATCCACATTGAAACCTATATTTATGTCGAGGACGAAACCGGCGCGCAAGTGAGCGCTGCGTTGAAGGCCGCAGCATCGCGGGGCGTAAAAATTCGCCTGCTGATTGATGGGATTGGTTCGCGCAGCTTTGAGTCAACAGGCGCCGATGCGCTGCGCCAAGCCGGTGTGGAAGTGCGTGTGTTTAAAAAAGATAGCAATTGGTTTTCGCTCTCGCGGGCGCGGTTGCGGCGGCTACATCGCAAGGTCGCCATTTTTGATCACCGCGTTGCCTTTGTGGGCGGTATCAACATCGTGTCAGATTTCGCGCCGCCCAACACCGACACGCCGCAATACGACTACAGCACGCGTATTACGGGCCCGTTGGTGCGCGACATCTACGCTAATGCTGCGCAAGTGTGGCTGAGCACATTCCCCCGCACTTTGCGCCGAAATTTTCCGGTTTTGCCGAGCGAGGATACTATTTTGCCCACTGGGCAAGCGAGCGCTGCTTTTCTTTTTCGCGATAATTTTCGCAACCGCCGCACTATTGAAAAGCACCTTCGCTTCGCCATCGATGGGGCGAAAAGCGAGGTCATTTTGGCCAACGCGTATTTCCTACCCGGGTGGCGGTTTCGGCAAACGCTTCGTGCGGCTGCCAAGCGTGGTGTAAACGTAAAACTTTTGCTGCAAGGGCACACCGATCACGTTTTTTTGCGCTCCGCCACGCGGTATTTGTACGGACAATTAATGAAATCGGGCATCTATATCGCCGAGTACGAGCGCGCCATGCTGCACGCCAAAGTGTGCGTTGTAGATGCTGCGTGGGCCTGCGTAGGCTCATCAAACCTTGATCCATTTTCGCTCTTGCTTTCGCGCGAAGCCAACGTGGCAGTGCGCGAGGCGCAATTTGCGGACGCGCTGCGGAATTCGTTGCTTCACGCTATTGAAAATCAATCAGCGAGCATCGCGCCGCCGCTCTGGCAAAACCGCCCTTTTTTCGAAAAGCTGAACTCCGCCTTCGCGTATGCGATCGCCCGCATTGGCGTGGCCGCGGCAGGCTTGGGCGGCAAGCTGGGCGCGTAAAAAGCTTAAAACCTGCGGCGTAAAAAGCGCGCGTTTTGGAACTTATCTCCCAGAAAAGGTCTTGTATTGCGAAGCCGACATCTAAAGCCAATACGCTACTATTGCGCCGAATAGTTAAAGCTTCGCGCCATCTCGAGAAAAATGTTTAGCCTCTTCTCTCGCTTCACCATCGGCTGCATTGCGCTTGCATTGGGTGTTGCGCTGCTGTTAATCGTACCGATGAACGACGTACAACGCGCGCTCTGCGCGATATTGGCGATTGTGCCGGTCGCGCTTTTCCCTGCCAGCGTGTGGGGTGTGATGCTCTTTGCTGCCGCAGTGGTGGATTTTTCACTCACCACAGGCTGGCAATTTTTTTCCGAATTTGATGCAGTGGTATTGATCGCGCTCGGCGTGGCTTACCTGCGTACGATTATGGAAAAGCCCGTGACCATTGCGCCACCACTCGTCAGCAGCCTCTTTGTTACGGTATGTTTTGTGTTCCTCTTTGCTTCGCTTCGCGTATGGCGACACGCACCGGCATGGGATGCCAACGCGCTGAACAATGTGCTAAGCCCGTGGTTTGCGGTGTATCAAGGCAAGCCCTATCTTTACGCGTTGTTGTTCCTGCCGATTTTGTCCCGCACCGCAGGTAGCAGTGGTCGGCGCGTGGGTTGGAGCATCGTCGCGGGAAGTTGGTTCGCGATGTTCGTCATGTCCATCTTGGCGCTTTGGGAACGCCACACCTTCCCCGGCATCTTGAATTTCGCATCGGACTACCGAATCACCACCGGCAATTCATCCATGCACACTGGCAGCGGCGCGCTGGATGCGATGATCGTGCTCGCCTTCCCCGCGGCGATGGTATTGCTGTTTGATCGACGCGCGTGGTTGCAAGTCGTCGGTGCACTGTCGTTTCCACTTTTTGCCTACACCGCGTTCGTTACGTTTTCGCGCGGGCTTCAGCTCGGCCTCATCGCGGGCATCGGCTCGGCGGCGGTTGCGTATTGGTTTGCGCGCAGGCCGGTGCGTCGCACTTCGGAAGAGCGCAGTAAAGGCTTTGCGCAAATGGCTGTTTTGGCGGTTGCGTTTGCCGTCGCGCTCGGACTGCTTTTATGGATGTTCCCCACCAGTGGGTATCGGGGTGCGCTCGCGCTGTGCTCAACCTTTTTTGCACTCTTTCTAGCGTTTGCGCGGCCGAGCATGTCCGCGCGCAACTATGCAGAAAATGCCCGACTTCAACGCGCCGAATGGTTCGCTATCGGGTGCGGTATCGCGCTTGCGCTGGGCGCGCTGGTGTTCGCTGGATTCATCAAAAAACTGCCCTATCTTTTGCATGGCACGATCTTCGTTGGCTGCGTGTTTACGAGTTTGTGGGCGCTCCTTTCCGATGCAAGCGCAGCCAAATCCGTTCGCTTTATCGCTCAGGTGTTGGCCGTCGCTTTGCTAGGCACTACGGTGTCGGTTGCGGTGTATTGGGGGGAGCATGCTGCAGCCTTCGCAGTAATGGCCTCCGCACTCATCACATTGGTGGGGCTTGGCACGACCCGCACGAGCGCGCTCGCGTGGTCTGCCTCGCGTGAGCGCACCATCGGTTTTTCCGTAGCCATGCTCTGCGTAGCAGGCCTGGCCGCAGGACTCAATTCCTCATTTTTAAAAACCCGCACTGCGGGCTCAACGAGCGATTTGCAGGTGCGTGCGAACCACTGGCGGGATGCACTCGCGCTCGGCAGTGAAACGCTTTCCACCACACTCCTTGGTCACGGCACAGGCCGATTTTTCACCGAATACGCCACGCGCGCACCACGCGACAAACCGGGCAATTTTTGGTGGTCGTTTGATGGCGCGGGCGGACGTATTCGGCTCGTAGCTGGGAAATACAAACAAGGATACGGCGAGGTATTGCGATTGGGGCAACGCGTTACCCGCCCCACGCAACAGCCTTACAACGTGGTGTTACACGTCGTGCCAAATGTGAAACCCGCTGTGGTGGAGGTGACACTGTGCGAAAAACTCTTGCTCACGAGTGGGGAGTGTGGCGTCGTGAGACTGAATGTCCCCGCCGCATCCACGGATACAAATCAAGCAGGATTTTTAGAGCTAAAAGCGCCGCTTTCGCCGCTCTCGCTTTCGCAATCGAAACTGTGGCGGCCTTATGTCGCCACTTTTGGGCTCGAAACGAATGGCACACAAATGGATATCCTTTCAATTCAAATTTTCGGAAGAGACGCGCAAGATATTTTGCAAAACGGTGATTTCCACGCCGGTATGAACCATTGGTTTCACTCCACCGATAACTTTCACCTTCCCTGGCACACCCACAACTGGGCGATCGGCGTTTGGTTTGATGCGGGTGTCGTGGGGCTCATGAGTTGGCTGCTCTTGCTAGTCGGTGCGCTTGTGGCAGTGTGGACCGGGCTTTACGCGAGCGCCGCGGGCGGCTCGCGTTTGCGGATCGCTGCGATTGCGGGTGGCGTAACAGGTGCAATGGCGGTTGGGCTGGTCGACTCCCTAACCGATATCCCACGGGTCACATTTTGGCTGCTCC
>JANMDS010000069.1:0-18564 GCA_031376405.1 Betaproteobacteria bacterium | reverse complement strand
TGCCTTTCGGCTTATCCACAACGCACACGAATAGTAGGGCAATCGATTTGGGCGCGCTATACCTTTGATCGCGTAAAACCTGTACGTTTGTCAGGAAAACAAAAGGCTGTTATCGCATCAAAGTGCACGCACATTCTGGCTGCTGAAGTCAAAACATCGTTTTGAAGTACAAGTAAGCTCGGAGCAGCAGCGTCAGTTGTAAGCGAATTTTTCTAAACGCTGCAATTCCGATCTTTTCACGTTAACCTAATACTATGGATAAAACGCTTCCCCACATCTTAGTCATTGACGATGATGCCCGACTTCGCGAGCTGCTTGAGCGCTTTCTTACGCAGAATCAGTTCAAGGTTTCATGCCTGCCTAGCGCGCGGGAGCTCGATCGGAAATTGGAACGTGATCCTCCCCACCTGATCGTACTGGATTGGATGATGCCAGGCGAAGATGGCCTCGCAACCTGCACCCGCCTGCGCGCGACCGGCGATGCTACGCCCATCATTTTGCTCACTGCTAAGAGCGAAACCGATGATCGCGTGTTGGGGTTGGAAAGCGGCGCTGACGATTACGTGACCAAACCATTTCAGCCGCAAGAGTTGGTGGCGCGGATTCATGCCGTGCTGCGACGCTCTCGGGTGCAAAGCTTAGCCGGTGCGCCGGACGAAACTGGGAGTATTAAGTTTGGCGAATTTGAACTGAACTTGGCTACACGCCAGCTTCAGCGCGGCGCCGAATCGTTTGCGCTTACAACCGGCGAATTCGCCGTGCTCAAAACCTTCGTTACCCACCCACGCGAGCCCCTTACGCGCGACCGGCTTATGATGCTGGCGCGAGGGCGCGGTCAGGAAGTATTTGACCGCGCCATTGATGTGCAGATTTCACGTTTGCGCAAATTGGTGGAGCCCGACCCGGGGAAACCACGATATATCCAAACCGTATGGGGCTATGGGTACGTGTTCGTTCCGGACGACACACCGTAATGCGTTTTTTGCCTAAAACACTTTTTGTTCGATTGCTTCTGCTGATGGTGGCGGTGATTGTGTTGGCTCAAACCGCCACATGGTTTACCATCCGACAAGAGCGGGCACAGCTCATCGCGAGACAGTTTTCGGAGACCAAAATTGCGCAGATTCAGGGCCTGCGCGCTGCATTAGCCAATGTACCTCGTGAGCAACGTTTTCGCGCCATTTTGCAACTTGGAAAAGAGTACGGCGTAGTGATTATCCCGGTGGATCGGCGGCCCGAGATTGGGCAGCCACCGCGCGGTCCGCGCATTGCGGAGGTGGCCGATCAATTACGCAAGGAGTTCGGGCCCGATACCGAAATTCGCCAAGGCTCGCGCGAAGGCGTGCCAGTGGTCTATTTGCGCTTGACGGGGGCCGATCAGGCATTTTGGGTCGGCGTGCCCGTCGAGCGGGCGAGCGAAGGGTTTCCGTGGCGACTATCGTTGCTCATTACAGGACTCGTCGCCGCCCTCATGGCCATTGCCTACGTTTTTGCCCGGCGTGCAGCGCAACCGCTAAAAGAATTGGCCTCGGCTGCACAGGTGATGGGACGCGGCCAAACGCCGCCACGCATTGCCGAAACGGGACCAGCGGAGATTGTGGCGGTAGCGCGCGGCTTTAACCAAATGCGTGATGATTTAACGAAAGTGGAAGAAGAGCGCGCGGTGATGTTAGCCGGGGTATCGCACGACATCCGCACCCCGCTAACTCGGCTCAAGTTAGAGCTTGAAATGTCCGGGGTGGATCTAAAATCAAAGTCCGCGATGCTACTCGATTTAGACGAAATTGAGCGCACCGTTGGGCAATTTATGGAGTTTGCAAAAACCAACGCAGATTTGCCCAAGACACGGCTCCATATCGAGGATTGGTTGCCTGAGCGGATCGAGCGGGAGCGTACTAGGAGAGCTGGCGCGCAGCTTAGTTACCAAGCCGCCCCCACACCGGCCCATCTTGGCCACATGGCAAGCTTGGATCGCGCGGTGACTAACCTTATCGACAACGCGTTTCGCTACGGCAGCGAAAGCGTTGAGGTGACCGTAATGCCGGTAGAGAACGGCGTAATTCAGTTAGACGTATCCGACCGCGGACCGGGCATTGCCGACGACGATGCACAGCGGCTACTGCGTCCCTTTACACGCGGCAATGCCGCACGCAGCGACGCCAGCGGCGCGGGCTTAGGCTTGGCCATCGTCGCACGCATCGCCACATTGCACGGGGGATCGCTGAGCCTACTACCGCGACCCGGCGGCGGCACGATTGCGCGCATCACGTTAGCTGTAAGTCCATAACGCCCAAATACCTGCGGCGTAAAAATGGCATTTTTCAGGAGATATCGCCCAGAAA
The DNA here is from genome assembly GCA_031376405.1 of Betaproteobacteria bacterium. Taxonomy (GTDB): domain Bacteria; phylum Pseudomonadota; class Gammaproteobacteria; order Burkholderiales; family Casimicrobiaceae; genus JANMDS01. Next base: position 16,222 of record JANMDS010000069.1, on the reverse strand, counting down.
AAGCCATTTTTACGCCGCAGGTATGGGTATCGTTTTGCTGCGGTTAAGCAGTCACAAGCAATAAAACCGCTTGGGCCGCAATGCCTTCACCTCGCCCGGTAAAGCCCAAGCGCTCCGTGGTGGTTGCCTTAATGTTCAAGTCTTCGCGCTCCATACCTAAATCGCTGGCAAGGTTTGCGCGCATGGCTTCAATGTGTGGTGCCATTTTGGGAGCTTGGGCAATGATTGTTGCATCGAGATTACCCACGCGAAAATTACGCTTACTCATGAGCGCGGCGCAGGTTCGCAATAGTACGCGCGAATCCGCGCCTTGGTACGCGACATCGGTATCGGGAAAGTGGTGTCCGATATCGCCCAACCCGAGAGCGCCTAATATTGCATCGCAGATGGCGTGAATCAACACATCGGCATCGGAGTGTCCATCCAGCCCACGCTCATAGGGGATTTCTACGCCACCGATGATGCACTTGCGGCCTTCAACGAGCGCGTGTACATCAAAACCTTGTCCAATCTTCATACCACTATTTTGCCTCGGCGCGAATACCCGGCATCGAAATCAAATCAGTCGTGCCTGGATCAATCCCCAGTTGCATTAGAAGTGTAGTCGCTTGCCCACGGTGGTGGGTTTGGTGATTAAAAAAATGGGTGAGCGCGGTGGCGTGAGGCGTGCGCACTTCCTGCCCGTTCATGCGTGTGTAGACGAGCTCGCTATCAATCAGCGGCTGCGTAAGCGCACTCGCCATGGCATTGATGCCGTCGTCCAACGTGCGCCGCCAGTCAAGGAGTTGCGCGAAATCTTGCGTCAGTACTTGATTTAACGCCGAAATCTGCGCCGCGGAGACCGGCAATTGTTCGTTGGGTGCTAAGCGGCTCATCCAGAGGGTATCCGCCACGATGAGGTGATTGAGCGTGCCGTTGAGCGATTTGAAAAACGCGCCGATATCCCGTGTGCGGGCTTCATTGGTGAGTGTGGCGGCGGCGTGATAAATCGTAGAGTTCATCCATCCGTTGTAACGGGCCATCATTTTGCAATAGGCGGGAGTGATCATGAGTGATTTTAAAGAGGTGCAGAAATACAAAATTACGGTCTAATATCGCGATGAACTATACGCTTTTGCGAACGGAAGATGCCCGCCTCATCACTGGGCGCGGGCGCTTTGTACGCAATTTGCACATGCCCGAGGCGCGGCATTGCGTATTCGTGCGCAGCGAGCACGCCCACGCCCGGTTTGGTTTGCAACCAAATGCGGATGAGCAGGTTCAGGTGTTTACGGGCACGCATTGCTTAGGTGCGCAACTACCCATACCGAACCCGGCACTTCCGTTGCAGGTGGTGTTGGCGATGCCGGTGCTTCCGGTAGACGTTACGACATACGTAGGTCAACCGCTCGCACTTGTTATTGCGGATACTCTGGATGAAGCGCAGCGAGCGGCAGGGGCTTTCAGTGTTCACTACGAACCGGAAGCTTTATTGACCTCGCCACCGGCTTACGATATTGCGTTCCAATGGGGAGCGAAACCGTTAGACCCTCCTTTTACAGCACGTATCCGCCACACCCAGCCGCGAGTGGTCGCAGCGGCAATGGAGCCGCGCGCCAGTGTTGCGCAATGGGATGAAACAAACCACACGCTCACGATGTGGCTGCAATGCCAAGCAGTCGCTCGTGCCAGGGACGATATCGCCGCTGCACTCGGTTTGCCCAACGAACAGGTGCGGGTCATCACCCCCGACGTGGGCGGAGCCTTCGGCGCCAAGGCATCGCTCAGCCCAGAGGATTTTGCGCTCGCCCTTGCTGCCCGTGCGCTGAAATCCACTCTACGTTGGAGCGCGACCCGCAGCGAAGAAATGCTCTCTGCGCCGCACGGGCGGGGGGCGGCATTAGTTGGCGAGTTAGCTGTTGATGCCCAAGGGATGTTTACCTCGCTTGAAGCCAAGCTAACCTTCCCGCTAGGTGCTTGGTTGCCCTTTAGCGCTGCAATTCCACTTCGAAACGCTGCACGAATCCTGCCCGGCCCGTATCGGGTTGCCCACGGCAAAGTTGAGGGCACAGCTAGATGCTCGCATACCGCGCCGGTAAATATCTATCGCGGCGCGGGGCGACCAGAGGCGGCCCTATTGATGGAGCGTCTCGTTGATCGGGTAGCAAAGTCGGCGAAAAGGGATCCACTTGAATTACGATTACAAAATTTAATCCCACCTGAGCATTTGCCTTACGCCACGCCGACAGGCGAACGTTTGGATGCAGGCGATTACCCGCGCCTATTGCAGCGCGCGCAGGCGCAATTCGGGTACGACGTCGAACGTGCCGCACAACACGTTCGCCGCGCGCTTGGCGAGCTCGTGGGCATTGGGATTGGGATGTACGTTGAGCCATGTGGTCAAGGCTTTGAAGCCGCGCGGGTCACGTTACACGCGGACGGGAAGGTAACGGTAGCCTCCGGCTCCAGTGCACAAGGCCAAGGCCACGAAACCACCTACGCCGCCATTGCTGCGGAAACATTGCGCTGCGACCCCGATCAGGTTACCGTCACCCACGGAGATACCGCGATCAACCCAGATGGCGTCGGCGCGTTAGCCAGCCGTAGCATTGCAATTGGCGGGAGCGCAATTAAATTGGCTTGCGAAACTGCACTCGAAAAACGCGCATCGGGCTCGGCCTCCCCCATCACCGTAGAAAGGCGCTACACCGCGCCACACGAAGGCTGGTCAAGTGGCTGCGTTATCGTGCGCGCGAGCGTGGATCGAGAAACGGGTGCACCCACGATCGAAAAATTGGTCTGGATTGACGATGCGGGGCGCATCATTTCGCCGGCACTCGTTCATGGTCAATTGGTCGGCGGCGCTGCGCAGGGCATTGGGCAAGCCCTTATGGAACGTATGGTGTACGACGATAGTGGCCAGCTGCTAAGCGGCTCGTGGATGGACTACGCGCTACCCCGTGCAGCTGACATGCCAGAAATTGAAATCCAAAGCATCGCCGTCGACACCGATGCCAATGCGCTCGGCGCAAAAGGCGTGGGCGAAGCGGGCTGCATCGGCGTGCCCGCAGCCATTTTGAACGCCGTGTGTGACGCGCTTACGGAATTCAACACCGACGATTTATCATTCCCCTTAACAGCCGAAACCCTTTGGCGAACGATGTTCCCCACTCCACTATGAACTACAAAAAAAGCGACGCGAAACACTACGCCCGCGAGCATTTTCGCGGTATTTGGGCTGCGACGCTAACCCCGTTTCACGCCGATTTATCGTTCGACGAAATAGGTTTTCGTAAAAACCTGCGACACTGGATTGACGATCTCAGCATTAACGGTTTTTTTGTTGGGGGAAAACAAGCCGAGTTTTTCTCGATGTCCATCCCTGAGCGCAAGCGCTTGTTCGAAATAGCCGTTGAGGAGGCACGGGGCAATGCTGGGGTAGTCACCTCATGCTCGGACACCAATCTCGATGTCGTGCTTGACTTAGCCAAACACTCGCAAAATTGCGGAGCCGACTACATTGTTGTGCACTCCCCAGTACTCCACTTCGGCGCGCATACCGAGGAGACCATCTACGAATATTATCGCCACATTGCCGAAAATGTGGAGTTGGGCATCGCGCTTTGGAACCACCCTGATTGCGGATATGTAATGAGCCCACAACTCTGTGCGCGTATCGCTGAGCTACCCAACATTGTTGCAATCAAATATAGCGTTGATCGTGCGCTTTATCGCGAGCTCACCAAGCTCGCGGGCGACCAAATTATGGTGAGTACTGCATCGGAAGAAGAGTGGTTAGACAATATAGTAGAGCTGAATTGGAAGCTCTATCTGTGCTCCACGCCCCCTTATTTGCTCCAAACCACCAAAGACCGGCGCATGCACGATTACACCCGGCTTGCGTTTGCTGGGAACGTCGAAGACGCGCGGCGCGTCCGCGATAGCTTGAACCCTGCGCGCGAGGCCTTTAAAGCGTGCAAACCGCATGGGAAGCCACAAGCCCACGCAAAATATTGGATGGAGCTGCTCGGGCAAGTCGGCGGTCCGGTGCGTAGGCCACTACTTAATTTGACCGAGGCGGAAAAGGACAACATTCGTGTCCACTTTGCCGAAACAGGATTGGTACGGTAGCGATGTCCGTCACATTGCGCGTCAACGAGCGCGATTACGAGCTACATATCGAAGCCAACACATTCCTCGTGGATGCGCTGCGGATAGATTGCAACTTATCTGGCACCAACCAAGGCTGCGACACCGCGCAATGTGGAGCGTGTACGGTTTTGGTTGAAGGCAAAGCGATTAAATCGTGCAACGTGTTGGCGATACAAATTGCGCCAAAAGCGCGGATTTCTACCATTGAGGGTTTAGAAGATGCATCCGGAACACTGCACCCCATGCAGCGTGCGTTTTCCGAACACCACGGCTTGCAATGTGGCTTCTGCACACCCGGTATGATTTTGCGTGGTATCGCGATGCACGCGGAAGGCGTAGCGTCGGAGCCGCATTCCGTGCGCGAAGCCCTCGCCGGCAATCTGTGTCGCTGTACCGGCTATGAAGGCATCGTCAATGCAATCTGTGCCGGATTGAATCAAATGCGGGCGCTGTGAATTCATTTGAATATCACGCGCCATCCACGTTAGCCACAGCGCTCGCCACGTTAACAGCCACGCCCAATACCCGCGCGTTAGCTGGTGGGCAAAGCTTGCTCGCCGCAATGCGCCTAGGGCTGGCAGCACCCGATGCATTATGTGATCTGCAATGCCTCGCAGGGTTACAAGACATCTTCGTACTAAACGATGTGTTGAGTGTCGGTGCGATGTGCACTCACGATTCAATCGCAACGAGCGATGCCATTCACACGTTTTGCCCGATGCTGTGTGCGCTCGCTCAGCACATCGCCGATCAGCAAGTACGTAATCGGGGCACACTCGGTGGCTCGATCGCAAACAACGACCCGGCCGCATGCTGGCCCGCTGCGTTACTGGTGCTCGACGCACGGGTTGTCACCTCACAACGCGACATTGCAGCTAGCGTTTTTTTTTGTGGCGTATACGAAACAGCGCTGCGAGTAGGTGAACTGATTGTGGCGGTACAGTTTCGCAAACCAACGCGCGCCCACTACATTAAGTTTGAGCACGCAGCCTCGCGTTTCGCTCTGGTAGGGGTGGCCGTTTCCACGTATTCGGAGGGAAAAGGGCAAAGCGTTCGCGTCGGCCTCACCGGACTCGGCCATGGCGCGGTGCGCTGGCCCGAAGCGGAGGCCGCGCTCGCAAGTGCATTTTCTATCGATGGATTTGAATCCCTTGTGCTTCCCATTGCGACCGCAACGAGTGACTTGCACGCAAGCGCAGGCTATCGCGTGCACCTTGCGCGGGTGCTTACGCGGCGTTGCGTCGCAGCGCTTTTGAATGTCAAACTCGCCTCGCCTTTGCGTGCAGTCACAACTCAAAAAGAGGCACTTTTTCAGGAGATAACTTCTCCAAATGCCCATTTCTGCGCCGCAGGTATTGACGCAAATGAAGCGCGAGCGTTGCCCCTACACGGCACGCAAACTATCCCAGCGCCCAAAACTGAAGTGTGGAGTGCTCTTTTTTCACCAGAACACTTAACCCATTGCATACCGGGAGCGAAGCAAGTAGAACTCATCGCGCCGCAGCACTTTCGGACCCACGCGCAAGTCGGGCTTGGCATGATCGTAGTGAATTTAACGGCGAACATTCACGCTAACATTGAAGAAACTGGCACACAATGCGTGCTCAATATTTCCTACGACGCGGGTCGTTTTGGTTCCGGCACGGGTGTTGCGCGCGTGCGGCTCACAGCTCTCAGCGAGACGATGACTCACTTAGATTGGCGCGCCCGCGCTGCACCGACCGGCCGACTTGCGCAGCTGGGCAACCGGCTGATCGAAGCAAGTACGCAACGGCTCAGTGCCCAGTTTTTTGCACGCTTTGAATCTGCGCTTTGCAAAGCGCCCGCACCGCAGAGCGTCGCCACGCGGTTCGCGGCATTCATTCAACAACTCTTTAAACGCTAATCGCGCCATGACTTCGCCCACTCACTACAGCGCCCCGCTCAACCTAAACGCGTGGCTCAACGACCACGCCGATCGTTTTAAACCGCCTGTTGGTAATCAACAAATTTGGGCGAACTCCGATCTCATCTGCACGGTGGTGGGTGGGCCGAACCAGCGGACGGACTTTCACGATGATCCGTACGAAGAATATTTTCACCAGTTCAAAGGCAATGCCTCAATCCTAGTCATTGATCGTGGGCAATTTGAACGCATCCCGCTCAATGAAGGTGATGTTTTCTTGCTGCCAGCTCATGTGCGCCACTCACCCCAGCGCCCGGAACAAGGCAGTTTGTGCACGGTGATTGAACGCAACCGTCCGGCGGGTGCAATCGACGCATTCGAATGGTACTGCGCCCGCTGCGCGACGTGCATACACCGTAGCGAGTTGCAATTGGTGGATATTGTGACCGATCTACCACGGATTTTTGCCCGATTTTATGAAGCTGCCGAGCCCGTGCGTACTTGCCCTTCTTGTGGTGAAGTTCACCCAGGACGTGATTGGGCAGCGTGGCACAAAACTGCCTCCGCTAGCATAAAGTCCTCGGGGTAAGTTACTTTCAAATTGGTTGTTGCGCCGATTACGAGCTTGGGCGTGAAGCCTGCTTGTTCCATCGCGCTGGCCTCGTCCGTGACAGTCGACAGATTGACGGTTGAAAGCGCCTTAAGCAATCCGCCTAAGCGAAACATTTGCGGCGTTTGCGCGTACCAAACGTGGCTGCGGTCAATGGTGTTTGCGCTTCGATTTTCATCGGAGGATTGCTTAAGCGTATCGGGCGCTGGCAGCGCGAGTAGACCTCCGCAGGAATCGTGTTCGCAGGCGACGATCAGCCGATCAACAAGCGCAGGTGTAATGCAACAGCGCGCCGCATCGTGCACCAACACCCAGGTTTCATCCCCTAACTCTGCACGCAATGCGATCAACGAATTGCGCACAGTCTGCGCACGGCTTGCTCCGCCGGTTCGCAGAATTTGAACACGCGGTAGGTTTTCCATTTCGGCAATCTCAGCCATCCATCCATCGGCTTCACTTACGGCTACAACTATGCGCGTTACCCTTGGATGCGCAGCCATTGCACGAATCGTATGCGCGATAAGTGGTGCACCTGCAACGACCTTATATTGCTTCGGTGTATCGCCCCCAGCCCGCGCGCCCACACCTGCTGCACAAATAAGCGCAACAAAGTGCGGCCCACTCACTGAATACTCACTAGCGCAGAACGTATATCTGCAGGCATTTCGACTGATTTGTTTTGCGCCCGATCAACAAACACATGCACAGCTTCGCCTACCGCGCGCGCGCGGTGTTCACCCGCACCAAACAAGCCCAAGCGATAGTTCACTGAGGACCGCCCAAGCTTTACCACGATCAACCCCACATCAACTGTTTCTGGAAAACGAACGGGCGCTAAAAATGCGCATCGACTTTCAACTACATACCCCACTATCGCATCGCTGTTTGGCTTCAACCCGCCAGCGCGGATGAGAAATTCGTTAATCACGGTATCAAAGTAAGCGTAATACTTCACGTTGTTGACATGGCCGTACACATCGGCATCTTCCCAACGTGTGGCGATGGCCAGCCAGGACTTAAATTCGCTACGCGATGCACTCATCAATGATTTCTATCCAATGGCGAACCGGCGTTTTTGTACCGCTTTGCAAATGCGTGATGCAGCCGATATTGGCCGAGGCGATGTAATCCGGCTCCCCTACGATGGAGGCGAGCTTTCGGTCGCGCAATGCGAATGCGATCTCTGGATTTAAAACCGAATATGCACCCGCCGAACCACAGCAGAGGTGGGAATCAGAAATTGGGCTCAGAGAAAGCCCACATTCACGCAACACCGATTCAGTAACCCCTTTCACCTGTTGCCCATGTTGCAATGTGCAAGGCGGGTGAAACGCCACACGCGGTGCCTTCTTCATGAGCTTAGCCAATGCGCCACTTTGTTTGGCGATGAATTCGCTCGCATCCATCGTGAGTGATGCAATTTTTTCAGCCTTGCGAAAATAGGCCGAATCACCTTGTAAAAAATGAGGATATTCCCGCACGGTAACGCCGCAGCCGCTGGCGGTCATCACGATTGCCTCAATGTCTTCCCGCTCAACCATCGGCCACCATGCGTCAATCAGCGCACGCATATCGTCGCGTCCACCCGACTGATCATTCATGTGAAACCGCACCGCACCGCAGCATTTGGCAGAAGCTACCGTGCGTACACCGATATTTAATTTGGCGAGCACGCGCCGCAAAGAGGCGTTGATCGTAGGCGCCATTGCGGGCTGTACGCAGCCTTCCAAAATCAATACGTTTCGCGAAAATTGCGTAGTCGGTACTACACCGATTGCGCGCGATTCTGGCAATTTTGATTGCAAGGACTTAGGCACCAGCGGGCGCACCATCTGCCCGAGCTTCATCGCAGGCGCGAAGAGAGAAGAGTTCAGTCCCTCTTTCAACGCGTTGCGCTTCAAGCGCTCTAGCATCGGGCGCGGATGCGTTAGCGCAGTTTTCTTTTCGACAATATCTCTACCGATATCCACCAACTTGCCGTATTGCACGCCAGACGGGCATGTGCTCTCGCAATTGCGACACGTTAAGCAGCGGTCCAAGTGCGTGCGGGTTTTATCTGTTGGAGCTGTGCCTTCGAGCACTTCTTTGATGAGATAAATGCGCCCGCGAGGCCCATCGAGTTCGTCGCCCAACAATTGATAGGTTGGACAGGTCGCCGTGCAGAAACCGCAATGCACGCAAGCGCGCAAGATAGCTTCGGCCTCTTTGCCTTGAGCCGTGTTTTTGAATTCAGCGGAAAGGTTGGTTTGCATGTGCTCTAGCTCCATTCCGCGAACAGCCGTCCGATGTTGAAAATTCCGAACGGGTCAAACGTCGATTTCAGCTTTTTGTGAATGGCAAGCACTGCCGGTTGCATCGGATGAAATTTCGTTACGGAATGCGCGCCGTGACCAAGCCACTGTGCGTGACCGCCCTGAGCTTGAGCCCAAGCGCGCAACCGATCTGATTGCTGTGCGGGAGCGCGTACAAAACGCTGTGCGCCGCTCCAATCAAGCAATTGCGGTGCATGTTGCGCCCCATCGATGTCCAAAGGCGATGTTGCTTTCACACTAAATCGCCACGACGGATTATCGCTTGCGTGCGAGAAAAAAGGCAAACGTTGGTCTCCTAGATCGGCCCACCACGCTGATTCATCTGCTTGCATGCCACCGAGCTTTGCAACTGCACTTTTCACTGCCGCCGCAGCGCCAGAAAGTCGCACGCGCGCCACCCCATCAAGCCACGCAGCGCCAGAAATCGGCAACGGCTGGGATGCCCACGCGCCGCATTTTTCTAAAAACTGCGCTGCAGACATTTCGAGCCGAAGCGTTGTTTGCGCTTTGGGCAGTGGCAAACATTTGAACGACACCTCGGTGATGAGCCCGAGTGTGCCCCACGCGCCACATTGCAATCGTGAGACATCGAACCCCGCCACGTTTTTCATCACTTGCCCGCCAAAAGTGAGCGCATCGCCTTTTCCATCAATAATTTTTACGCCGAGGACGAAATCCCGTACTGCGCCCGCGTAGGGTCGGCGCGGCCCGCTCAGGCCCGACGCGACCACCCCGCCAATCGTTGCTCCAAAGCGCGCGAAGGGGGCTTCGAACGCGAGCATCTGGCCCGCGTCACGCATCAAATTCTCTACGTCGGATAAGGGCGTGCCACAGCGCGCGGTGATCACCAACTCGTTGGGCTCGTACGCAACCACCCCAGCGTAAGCGCGGGTATCGAATGCGTCCCCCTGCACCACTTCGCCCATGTTTGACTTGGTTCCGCCACCGCGTATCTCCAAACACTTTTTACGGGCTGCGGCTTGCTTAATCCGGGCTTGCCATTCGTCAATCACGGCTTGCGCCCATATACATATTCTGGCTCATCATGCGGCTCGATTTCTGTTTCAGCCAGGGCACCGATTTCCCATTCTTTCATCGCTGGGTGCGCCAACATGGTTTGCATATATTCTTGACAGGCTGGATTCACCTTTACATCGTAGGTGTTAAAGCGCCATACCACCGGCGCAAAGTACGCATCGATCAGCGAAAATGCGCCAAACAAATATGGGCCTGTGGATTTCGCCCGCCTGCGCGCCGAAGTCCAAATGGCTTCGATTCGAGCAATATTTTTAGCCACTTCTGGCTCTGGCGCAACGGGATACTTTCTGCGTACATTCATCGGCATGCGGTTACGCAGTGCGCCGAAGCCACTGTGCATTTCAGCGCAAAACGAGCGTGCGATCGCCCGCTGCGTGGTGTCACCTGGCCACATCAACGCGTGCTTTTCCGCCAAGTATTCGCCAATGGCGAGAGAGTCCCACACGATCACATCGCCATCGATTAATACCGGCACTAATCCCGTCGGTGAAAATTGTGGCACGATGCGCGCGAACGCTTCGGTGTTGAACTTGACACACTGCTCTTCAAACGGAATGTTAAAGCCCTTGAGCATCATCCAGGGGCGAAGCGACCACGAGGAATAATTTTTGTTGCCAATAATGAGTTTGTAAGCCATAAACCTATGCAAAACCTGCGGCGCAAAAAAGCCACCTTTTTGAAATGATTAGCGTGAAATCCCCGGCACTGTTTTGCCCGGATTCATAATATTGTTTGGATCAAGCGCGCGTTTGATTTGCCGCATGACTTCCACCGCATCGCCATGCTCCGCCTCCAGCGCTTTTAATTTGTGAATGCCTACGCCGTGCTCGCCGGTGCAGGTGCCGCCATGCTTCAATGCAATGGCTGACACTTTTTGGGTGAGCATATCGGCTGCGGTTTTTGACGCTGCGTCGTTGGGATCGAATAGCACGGTGAAATGAAAATTACCATCGCCGGCGTGGCTCAAAATGGGGCACGTCAGCCCCAGATCATCGGCTACTTGTTTACATTCCAGCAAACAATCCGCGAGTTTCGAGATCGGCACGCAGGCGTCGGTTGCAAACGCCTCGTACCCTGGTTTTAGCGCCAGCGCGGCGTAATAGCCGTTGTGTCGGGCCGTCCACAAAGCCGTGCGTTCCTCCTGCGCCGTTACCCAGCGATAGGCACTGCCACCGAGCTCGTTGCTAATCGCCTCGACCTGCTCGGCTTGCTCTTTTACATAGGATTGACTGCCGTGAAATTCGAAAAAAATGGTGGGCTTTTCTTCATACCCTACGAGCTTGGAATACGCGATGCAGGCACGCATTTGCACCGCGTCTAGCAGCTCAATGCGGGAAACGGGAATTCCCATCTGAATTGTTTGAATAACCGTGTTACACGCACTTGCCAAATCTGGAAATTGACTCACGGCTGCCGCAGTGCACTCGGGCACGCCATACAACCGCAACTGTATCTCGGTAATGATGCCAAGCGTGCCTTCGCTGCCCACGTAGAGCCGCGTCAAATCGTAGCCAGCGCTGGATTTCTTCGCACGCGTGCCAGTGCGGATGATTTTTCCATCCGGTGTAATGACCGTTAAGCCCAATACGTTTTCGCGCATCGTACCGTAGCGCACCGCATTCGTGCCCGAGGCCCGCGTCGCGCACATCCCACCCAAGCTCGCGTCAGCGCCCGGATCGATGGGGAAAAACACGCCTAGATTTTTAATTTCCCGATTGAGTTGCATGCGGGTTACGCCTGCCTGCACCCGGCAATCCAAATCATCAGGGCTCACTTCTAGTACTTTGTTCATGCGGGATAAATCAATGCATACGCCGCCATAGATTGCGGCGACGTGGCCTTCGAGCGAAGTGCCCGTACCAAAGGCAATCACCGGAACATGCGCCAGATTGCAAAGCCGGACGATACCGGCGACTTCCTCATTGGTTTCGGGGAACACTACTGCATCGGGCAGGTGGGATTCTTTCATCCCTTCGCCGTGCGAGTGGTGTTCGCGCACCGCGTCGGTGGTAACGGTACGCTCGCCGTAGGTGCGGCGCAAATTTTCGATCAGCTCAACCAATGCACTCATGTTTAACTTCCTCATTTACACACTGGATTGTGCCTTGTTTAGTCACGCATTTGAACGTGAAACCCCTAATACATGCGGCGTAAAACAAACTCTTTTTGCAGATTATCTCTCCAAAAACGGCACTATTTTCCGAGTGCACCGTCTTCAATCATCCGCACGGCTAAGTAAAGTCGACGCGGAATTGCCTCGATGTTCACGTACTCCGCCTGATCGCTGTGGTAGCCAAAACCAGGAAGTCCGAGGCCTTCGAGCACAGGCTTGCCGGACTGAGCCGCGAACGCCGCATCAGTGCCTCCGCCCACACGCGGGATGACAATCATTTCGTAGCCAATTTCTTTGTAGACCGAAAGTGCTTTATCGACTAGCGCTTTGCTCCGAGCATCGGCCACAAACGACGGGCGCGTGGAGGCGAGCTTAATTTCGATGACGGAATCTTTAAACTTTGGCGTCGCGGCCTTTTCTCGCAGGGTTTTCAGCGCGTTTTCGAGCAACGCCGTATCGTAGAAACGCACGTTGGCCGTCATCGTTGCGTCGGCGGGGATCACGTTAGTGACCGTTCCTGCTTTGCCCACCGTGTAGTTGAAGCGAAAATCTTTGGCTTTATCGTCCAAATCTGAAGTGCGCAGCGCGAAATCGGCCGCTTCGAGCAGTGCGTTCACGCCCTGCTCCGGGTTCGCGCCAGCGTGGGCGGAGCGGCCCTTTACGATCACATCAATATTGGCAACGCCTGCTGTACCCAGCGTTAGCATTTCGCGCAGCGCTACCGTCGGCTCGAACGAGAGCGTAACATCGTGCTCGCCCGCGAGCTTACGGATTAAATCAGCGGAGCCAAACGAACCGCGCTCTTCGTCAGTGTTAATCATCACGGTAAGCGTATCGAACTGATTGAACTTACGCGCTTGCAGCACCTTTATGGCATGAAGAATCGTCGCGATCCCGCCCTTGTCGTCAGCAATGCCGGGGCCAAACGCGCGGTTGCCGTCTACGCGAAACGGCGCTTTCGCCAGCGTACCTTCTGGATACACCGTATCCATGTGCGCGATCATAAGCACTTTTCCCGAACCCGCCCCTTTCCATTGAGCGATGAAGTTTTCGCCAAGCGATGTAACCAACGTGGGTTTAGAACGGGTTACCGTTGCGCCAATTTTTTGGAATTCGCCCGTTAAAAATTGTCCCATTGCCTCTAAGCCTTTAGCGTTGCCGCTGCCGGTTTCGATATTCACCAATTTTTCAAGCGTGGCCACCACGCTCGGGGCTTCTTTTGTGGCCAAATCAAGCAATCCTTGGTCTTTGCCTTGTCCATGTACGAGAGGGTGTTGTAGCGCCAAGAACAATGCGGCCGTGAGCCCAGCTCGAAATCGTGCGTGAATCATAAAAATCTCCTCCTTAACCACCAGTTGTTTTATTAAGCGCGGAAACACACGCGAAGTTTATGGCAACTTGCGCAGCCAAGATTGGTGTTTTTTGGGAGATAAATCGGAAAACATGCTGTTTCTATGCCGCAGGTTAGATTAGAACGCAACTAAATCAACAGTTTTCGTGGCGATTAATCAGTTTTTTCAACTAAATTTTCTTATCTGTTGTCACATGTCGCGGAAGGGGCGTAGCTTGTTCCCGAAGCTCTACGTTTGTGCTTCCCCGTTCACCGTCGATACGGGAGGCGCTGCGCAATGTGGTGCGTCCTCGGTGAACGGCTTGCTGACTACATGTTTTAAGTCGGCCCGTAGCCTACCTTCGCCAGTGCGCGTGCGCCTGAGGCGAAGCGTTCTTTCTCAAAAAACCTCAATCGTTCGCGTGAATTATTCTTGAATCATTCTAGAAAGATACTGGTGGAAACGATTGGATCTTGGTGGATGTGGGTGAGGTTCGCGGTATTCGTTGTAATCGCCGTGTGCGTGGACCTGTTGTGATGGAAAAGCAAGGGGCGCATAAAGTAACCATTCGAGAAGCCAGAATCTGGTGCCTCATTTAGTTCGTTTGGCGTTTGTGTTCGTGGCGATGCTGTGGTGGTATTCAAACGGAACCGTTGGGCCCGAAATTGGGCGAGAAAATTCGCTTCAATTCATAACCGGCTTTTTGGTCGAGAAATCGCTCTCTATTGACAACATTTTTGTGTTTCTGATTTTCTTCACCTACTTTTCTGATCCAGCGGAATACCAAAGGCGCGCCCTCATTATCGGCATCATCGGTACGATTGTGCTCCGTGCTGGGCTTATCTTCGCCGCCGGTTGGCTGCTTGCCACGTTTCACTGGGTGCTCTATGTCACGCATTGGACACGCACGCAGTGAGTATTTTGGAAGATAAAGTACAAAACGACCTTGTTTTACGCCGCAGGTTTTGTCGCGAATTCGCCGACGACAATACAGCGCATGTTGCCAAATAGCGTATTTTTAAAATCGTGAAACTTTTGATTTTTTGTTGACTCCGACTCTGTACTTGCACTGCATAACGCACTCCCTTCGTTGTTACTGCAGTGTAAGTGTTGGCGAACATTCGCGCAGCCTGATCTTGGGTGTTTGTGTGAACGCTTTACAACGTGGCGCGTTCGCTCTGACCGATTTTTAGTGAACGTAAACAGTGCAGAACGAGTGTCGCAATGCAGTTTTTGCGGCAGGCGGTCGGCTGCGCCTCTCAATCGCTTTTTCGAAAAGGAGTTTCACCATGAACCACATCATGATTGCAACAAGTTTGGCCCTTGGCATGGCCGCCCCCGTTGTTTCGATTCACGCGCAAGCCGCAGCACCGGGCATGGTGCAAGCCAAACCCGCTGCTGGACAAGAGCTCATCGCGGCAGAAGTGAAAGCACTGGATAAAGAAACGGGCAAAGTAACCCTCGCCCACGGCGAAGTCAAATCACTCGATATGCCCGCGATGACCATGGCTTACGCTGTAAAAGACCCTGCTATGTTTGCCATGCTAAGTGAGGGTGCAAAAGTGCGTGTGGCGCTCGCTAAATCTGCCACGGGTTATATGGTAGTGCATGTCGAGCCAGCAGGGTAATACGCGACTGGCGCTGGTTCCTGTGCGCGTTACAAACTGAAATACCTGCGGCGCAAAAACAGCCGTTTTGCAAGAATATCTGCTTAAAAATAGCCGATTTTTGTGCCGCAACTTATTCGGATGAACCTACTCAAACCCCGCGCGGAATCGTAACGCTACATTATCCGCTGCAACCAGCGCCGACAACAGCGAGTGCCCTTTTGCGCTTCCTACCAGCGCGGCGCTATAGCCGGTTGCGAGCGCGTATTCCCCGGGAAGCGCGCCCACATACTGCACGCCATCGGTATACATAATTTCCATGTAGATCGGCGTGAACACACGGGCGATCAACGGCCCGGCGTGGCCCGGCGCGGACACGGACGGCGCCGTCGCTGCCGGCTGGCCGGTCTCCCGGGCCAAATCCATCGCCGCACGACCGTCGGGATCCGACACCAGGTCGAGTCCGAGGGTGGCGAGATTTCCCGCCGACGGCTCCACGAAACAAATGGGAAAGAGCTCCTCGCGCTGGCCATCCCATCCGGAGAGGCGGAACTGGTCCAGCGCCTCGAACTGGTCGGAAAGCGCTTTGTACTTCCGCGCCTCCGGCCCGGCCTGTTTCTCGAAGCGTTCCCGGGTCGAGGCGGGCACGCGCGGCAGCCATTCCAGCGCCTCGAAGCCGGCGAGCCGGGCCAAATCGACCTTGGTAAAACTTCGAAACTCCCCGCGGTCCACCTCCACCGAGGAAAAGAAAAAATAACCGAGGGAGCGCAGGATATAGAGGTGGTCGTCGATGTCGCGCTGCAACGCCGCCGCCGGAATGCCGGCGCGGTGCGTGAAGTCCGCCTCCATCCGCTCCGACTCCTTGTCGCGCACGAGGACGAAAAGCACGAGCGAAAGGCCGAGGCCGCCCGCCAGCGCCAGCGCCGTGGGCCGCCAGCGCCGCCGGGCCGCGTTCGTCGTCACTGGAGTCGGAGTGTCCATCCTTCACTCCGGCGGCAGTTGCACAATGGTCAGCCAGAAATCCTCGATCGACTTCACCACCTTGATGAACTGATCCAGATCGACCGGCTTGGAAATGTAGCAATTGGCCTGGAGATGGTAGGCGCGCAAAATATCCTCCTCCGCCTGCGACGTGGTCAGCACCACGACCGGGATGCGCCGCAGATTTTCGTCCGCCTTGATTTCCGTCAGCACC
>JANMDS010000043.1:0-14223 GCA_031376405.1 Betaproteobacteria bacterium | reverse complement strand
GCCCGTGGTATCCGCAATGAGAACGTGCATGTAGTGGGCAATTCCATTCATATCGAGCAGTTTCCGCCGATAGCAAAGCGCGATGTGGCACTCGCCGAAAAAGTAGGCGTGGGCGACAGCCCGTGTATCGGCTTTATCGGCTCGTTTTATCCGTACGAGGGGCTGGACTTATTGATTGGCGCGATGCCTACGCTGCTCGCCGACATTCCACATCTCAAGCTACTCATCGTGGGCGGCGGTATGGAAGAAGCGGCACTCAAAGCGCAAGTGAAATTATTGGGTGTGGAGCACGCCGTAATTTTTACCGGACGGGTCGATCATCACCTGGTGGCGGGGTACAGTTCGTTAGTTGATTTGTTCGTATTCCCACGCAAGAAGATGCGGCTCACCGATTTGGTCACGCCACTCAAACCACTCGAAGCGATGGCCCAAACCTGTTTGCTCGCCGCTTCGGATGTGGGCGGACACCGCGAGCTCATTCGCGATGGCGAAACTGGCTTTTTGTTCGAAGCCGACAGTGTGCCGGCATTGGCGGCATGTGTGATTCGCGCGCTGAGCCTGCCCACAGAAAAACGTAACGCCATTGCACAAAACGGCTTGACCTACGTGCGCAGCGAACGCGATTGGAGCGTGACGGTGAAGCGCTACGAGCAGGCGTATGCAAACGCAATTGCGAATAAAAATAGATAAATACCTGCGGCGTAAAAACAGCACTTTTTACGGATTATCGTCTCAAAAAAGTGTGTGTTTCACGTACAACGGCGCACGCACTCCAAGTAGGTTGCATTGTTAAACGGCGCGCCGTTGCGCTGGTTTTGCCAAATTTGTTCGGCTAGGCAATCCATTACGCGGTGGTCCGCTTCGAACAAATCACCTAGCTTCGCGGCCAACGCCATGTGCAGCGCACGAATACCAGGCGGTTGATCGACGCTAATTTGTTCGCGCACGGCCACATGCAAGTTGATGTGCAAAAAAGGATTGGTCTCACCAGCTTCTGGCATCCACTCTTTGGCCAAACCATCTTCGCCCAACTCATAGAGCCCGTGATATTCGGGGTGCGCTTCAATTACATCAGCTACCACCGCTTCCATCGGGGCACACAGCGCGCCAGCCTTACGTTTGCGCCACGCTTCGATAAAAAACCGGCGTGCTTCGTCGCGAGAGGGATTAAACATGTGCGCGCTCACCTTGCAACGTAAGTTGTTCGCCGCGCGTGCGGTGGCGCGTGGGCCATTCACACCACTCGTACACGGTGCATTTCGCGCATTGTGGCGTGCGCGCAGTGCAGGTGTACCGGCCATGCAAAATCAACCAGTGGTGAGCGTGCTGCAGAAATGGTTTGGGTACAAATTTTAGGAGCTTAGCTTCCACTTCCTCGGGCGTTTTCCCTGGCGCCAGTTTCATTCGATTGCCGAGCCGAAAAATATGCGTATCCACGGCAATCGTGGGTTCGCCAAACACTTCGTTCAACACCACGTTGGCCGTTTTGCGCCCTACGCCTGGCAAGGCTTCGAGCGCAGCCCGATCGTGAGGCACTTCGCCTCTGAAATCTCGACGCAATATTTCTGATAACGCCACTACATTTTTCGCTTTATTGCGAAACAAGCCAATGGTTTGAATGTAAGGCGTTACCCCCTCTACGCCCAGCTTCACTATCGCCGCAGGGGTATTCGCAACCGCGTACAGTTTTCGCGTAGCAATATTTACGCTTTTGTCGGTTGCCTGTGCGGAGAGCACGACCGCGACCAATAGCTCGAAAGGTGAAGTATGCTCCAGCTCGGTTTTAGGATGGGGATTTAGCGTGGCGAGCGCTGCAAAAATACGCTCTCTTTTATCAAAATTCATAACCGTGTTCTCGCTTTTTCCATGATGCGAGAGAGCAATTCGCTTCTCGTATCGATAGGTGCAGACTCCGCTTCCGCTTCGTTCCAATAGCGCTCCAGATGCGCCTGATGACGCGCCCGCCAGCGGTTTTGGAGCGCATTGACATCAATCGGCTGGGCAGGCGCGATGAGCACAATGCAATCTACGGGACATACCGGCACGCACAACTCGCAGCCCGAGCACTCATCTGCAATTACAGTGTGCATGCGCTTATTCGCGCCGATAATCGCATCCACTGGGCACGCTTGCAAACACAACGTACAGCCAATGCAAGCAGCTTCTTCAATAAACGCGACGCGCAACGGCGCGTGCTTACCGTTCGCAGGATTTAGCGGCGCATAGGGCTTACCGGTTAGCGCGGCGAGTGCGTGGATGCCAGCGTCGCCACCGGGCGGGCATTGGTTGATCGGCACTTCGTCTTGCGCGATCGCTTGTGCGTAGGCCGCGCACGAAGGGTAGCCGCAGCGTTGGCATTGGGTTTGGGGCAGCAACGCATCAATGCGCGCACCGATTGCGCTGAGCGCAACACGCGGGGAAACCGGAGTTGGAGGTTTGGGAACCAAGACAATCAATCGTGGAATACTGCGCACATGGAACCCATTTTGTCAGAACCTCCGCGCGCCACCGGAGTCGCTGCATTCATCGGCCGCACCGTGCTCTGGCTTACTGGTTGGCGCTGGGGTACGCTCAAGGCGCTGCCGCCGCGCTGCATCATCATGGTGTATCCGCACACCTCAAATTGGGATTTCCCGATTGGAATTGCCTACAAGTGGGCCTCGGGTATTGACGTTAATTACCTGGGCAAAGCAAGCCTCTTTACATCGCCGCTGGGTTGGTTTTTCCGTGCGACCGGCGGGTTGCCCGTGGACCGTTCGCAGCCGCGGGGTATGGTCGGCGGCATGATCGAAGCGCTAAAAACACGTAAGTTGGCCCGCTTTGTTGTCGCGCCGGAAGGTACGCGTGCGTACAGCCCGACGCTTAAAACGGGTTTCTATCGGGCAGCGGTTGAAGGCAAGGTGCCGCTTATCTTGTCCACCATAGATTTCAAAACCAAATTCGTCGGTATTTTTGATCACATTGAACCGACTGGCGATGAACAAGCTGATTTGGCTGCGCTACGCGAACGCTATGCGCATGTGGAGGGTAAGATTTTGGCTAACATGGCGCCCTTCGCATTCCCTCCAAAAAAATGAGCCCGCAATCTATGCGTCGTTGCCCGCAAACCGTCGCGACGTGCTGTTATTTGGCGTGGCGACAGATTAAAACCGGAAGCATTACCGCTTAACGCACGCATTCCGTATGGTGACATCTCCTCGACCCAGTTTTTTCCGCGCTATTGCCCGAGCGTTCGTCAAAGGCTACATCCGCTTCGGGCGCACGCCGTGGTGGCGTATTTTTTTAGGGCTCGCGGTAATCTTCGCCGCGCTAGTGACGTTCATCGTTTACCCGACGCATAGCAGTTATCTTACTGAGTCGAAAATTGGGCCGGAGCGCGAGGCGATCAAACGTGTAATCAAGCGCGCCGCACTATCCGAAACCCAGCGCATCGGCATCCGCGCGGCCAACGTGGTGGTTGATGACGCGCAAGCTTCATCCCCAGAGCCGCCGGAGCCTCATGAACCTCCAGAACCCGCTGAGCCCCCCGCAGCGCCGGAAACCCGCCCGAACGCCAAACCAAGCGCCTCGATCAGCATCACGAAGCGGGGCATTCAGATTGATGTGGATGCAGCGGATGAAACCAAAATCGCCGCCGAGGTGGAAGCGCGCGTTGCGCGGGCCATGGCGAAAGCGGAGGCGGAGAATGCGCGCGATTCAGCTAACGCAGAAAAGCAGGCCGCCATGGCCGCAAAAACGAATGCCGAAGCGACCAAAAATGCGACGAAATCTGACGGGGGCGATTGGCATCTTAAAGTGTGGGGGTTAACCTTTACTGAAAACGATTGGGACCATGCAAGTGATCTCGTTCCGCGCGAGCCTAACCTAAATATGGCACTCCAAACCAACGTAGAAAACGCTTCGCGATTCGATGTACGCAAGGCCATTTACGGCGCATTTGCATTGGTAGGTTTCACCATACTTTCACTCGTAGTACTGCTTGCCCGCGGATTCGCCGGCCGTTCTGCGCGCCAAACTCAGCGGGTAAAAGTGGTGGAGGCCGCAGCGAAAGTTGATAACTCCGCCCGTTTGATTGCCGAGGCGCAGCTCAAAGCCATGCAAGCGCAAGTGGAGCCCCACTTTTTGTTCAACACCTTAGCGCATGTGAAAGCATTGCAAGAAATTGATGTTCCGCAGGCGGGCAACATGCTCGATCATCTCATCACCTACTTGCGTACGGCACTGCCCAATCTGCGCGAGGGTTCCTCCACGCTTGGTAAAGAGTTTGAGATGGCGCAGGCCTACCTCAATATTTTGAAGCTGCGCATGGGGGATAGGTTGAGCTTTTCACTCGATTTGCCCGAATCGCTCAAAACCCAAATCTTCCCTCCTGCGCTCATTATTAATCTGGTGGAGAATGCAATAAAGCATGGCGTGGAACGGGCACGCGGGGGCGGCAGCATTCGCTTAAATGCGCAGCGGGTGGGCGAGTTAATATCGGTGACTGTTTCGGATACCGGGCGCGGCCTCGACCCCAATGGCCCAGTCGGCACCGGTGTAGGCTTGAGCTCCATTCGTAACCGCATGCGCTTGCTTTACGGCGATGCGGCTACGCTTAATTTGGAGCCCAACACACCTTCCGGCGTGGTCGCTACGCTCACCTTACCGGTCGCGGTGCCCGATAACACCACTCCATCCGCCATTCACGAGGCCGCGCCAGCCCCTGGTGCAAACATTTCGGAGTGCAAAATAAACGTAGCGCTCATCATCGGATTGGTAGGCGGTATTGTCGGCGCACACAATTGGTATCTGCGTCGGAAACGGTACGCCATCCTTCAAGGCTTCCTCGGCACGATAGGGTTGACCAGCGCGCTGGATGGCAGCCCAGTCGTATTCGCTTTCATCCTCGTGGGTGCATGGCTCGCGGCGGACTTAGTGCTCATCGCCACCAAATCGATGAAAGACGGAAGCGGCAAATTAGTCTTAATTGAAAAATGAGTTGAAAAATAAGTTGAACAATAAGTTGAAAAACAGTTGTGAACCCTACTTCGGAGAGACGCGTTGACTAAAGTTCTGATAGCTGAAGATGAATTAGTATTGCGCCAACACTTTCGTAAAAAATTGGAAAGCGTGTGGCCCGAGGCAAATATCGTCGCCGAATGCGCCGATGGGTTGGATGCGATTGAACAGATCGAAGCGCTCGCACCCGACGTGTGTTTCCTCGACATTCACATGCCCGAAATGACAGGCCTGGAAGTAGCCCGTGAGGCTGGTGATCGCTGCCATATCGTATTCGTTACCGCCTATGATCAATACGCGATTGAAGCGTTCGACAAGGGTGCGGTTGACTATTTGGTGAAACCCATTAACGACGAGCGTTTGCAAAAAACGGTGGAGCGATTGAAGGAGCGGATGACGAGCGCGCCCGCCGATTTATCCCAGCTCATTGCTACGCTGCGCGCAAGCACTGCACCAGGCGGGCAGCGTGAATTTCTGCGCTGGATTAAGGCCAGCCAAGGCGCTGCGCTCAAAATGGTGGCGGTAAGCGATGTGCTCTTTTTTAACTCCGACGAAAAATACACCCGCGTGGTGTTGCCCGAAGGCGAGTTACTCATTCGCAAGCCGATGAAGGAGCTCACAGAAGAAATTGATCCACAGCAGTTTTGGCAAATTCACCGCAGCACGATGGTGCGGGTAACCGCGATTGAAAAAGTAACCCGCGATTTTCGAGGCGATGCCACGGTGCACATTAAAGGCTCGCGCGAAGCGCTCAAAGTGAGCCGCCCGTTTTCGCATTTATTCAAGCAAATGTAGCGCTAGCGGGTAGATACCTGCGGCGTAAAAACGGACTTTTCTGGAAGATATCTCCCCAAAAAGCCCGTTTTTACGCCGCAGGTATTTTGTATCTAGCGCGCATCCAATCGTTTGTGCACCACATGCATAAAGAGCGGCGGTATCATCGCGAGCAACACCATCGCGCTATAACTCGCTGGTAGTTTCGGCGCGCAATCATGATTGACCAATGAGCCAAAAGGCTTGCCCCCATGGGCGTGGTGGTCGGCATGCCGTTGCAAGTTAATCAAAAAGAAATTCGTCAGCAGTGAATCATGATCCCAACTGTGCCGCTCGCTCACCCGCTCGCGCGGATCGCGGGTGATGCCGTAATGCTCAATGTAATCCACCATTTCGAGCAGCACGATAGCCACAATCGACGCGCCGGCCATGAGCAACACGCCCGCAAGCCCGCCCAACGCCCACGCACCTAAGCCCATTGCCAGCGAGAGCAAAGTCCATTGCACACACTCATTGCGTAAGCTCCAGGGCGAAAGATGACGTTTGCGAAGGCGCGAGGCTTCAAGTGCAAAGGCATGACGGATGACACCGTAAATCGCGCGAGGCAAAAAGCGATAGAGGGATTCGCCACGTCTGGCGCTCGCCGGATCATCGGCAGTAGCCACCCGCAGATGATGGCCGCGCACATGCTCGACTTTAAATACGCCGTAACTCACAGTGGAGAGCACCACACCGCCCAGCGCGCGAAGGCTTGGCGAAGTGCGATGCACCAACTCGTGCGCCGTGGTAATGCCTAACCCGCCACCGACTACGCCTACGGCCAACACCCAGGTAAGGAACGCAAGCGGGCCTTGCGCCCACACCTGCGGCGCCACGGAAAGGCTCCAAGCCCACGTCGTTATCCAGGCCACGGCATTGATGACGGGCACGGCTTGCAACACCATGCTGCGAGCCAATTTCGCCTGCGTTGCCGCATCCCATTTGATAGGCCGCGCGCCGATTAACCAATCAAGCGCGGGCAGCACCAAAAAAAACACCGCTGGCGCGAACCACAAGCGTCCGGTGACGAAGCCGTAGATGAGCGACGTTACCATGAACGGCGAGAGCAAAAATAGGAAACGGTAGAAATGTTGCATAGCGTTATGATACGTCCCTATGCAAAAAATCATGTTTATAACTGGGGGGAGCCGTGGCATCGGTGCGGCAACCGCCGTGCTCGCAGCGGCGCGCGGCTACGATATTGCGTTTACCTACAACTCCGATGCCGAAGCAGCGCGCAACACTGCCTGGCAAGTGGAAGCTGCCGGGCGACGGGCGCTGATGCTGCATTGCGATGTGAGCAAAGAAGCCGATATCGTGCGCGCCTTCGCCGATTGCGATGAAGCCTTCGGCTCGCTCGATTGCTTGGTGAATAACGCCGGAATTGTGGACCTGGCCGCGCGCGTAGAAGACATGAGCGTAGAGCGCGTGCGCCGTATGTTTGAAGTGAATGTCGTGGGCACATTCGTGTGTACCCGCGAAGCGATCCATCGCATGTCCACCGCAAAAGGTGGGCGAGGCGGGAGCATTGTGAACGTTTCATCCGCCGCCGCACGCATCGGCTCTCCTGGCCAATATGTAGATTACGCGGCGAGCAAAGGCGCGATTGATACCTTCACGCTCGGTTTATCGAAGGAAATCGCCAGCAGTGGCATCCGCGTAAACGCCGTGCGCCCTGGCCTCATCTACACAGACATCCACGCCAGCGGTGGCATCCCCGATCGAGTCGATCAACTCAAAAGCGCCGTGCCCATGCTGCGCGGCGGCACGCCCGAAGAAATCGCCAACGCGATTATCTGGCTCGCCAGCGACGCGGCTTCCTATTGCACCGGCACGATTGTGGATGTGACGGGCGGGCGGTAAAAGCGGTTTCGGGCATAACACCTGCGGCGTAAAAAAGCCGTTTTCTAGGAGATATCGCCTGAAAAATGCCGTTTTTACGCCGCAGGTTTTATGACTTTCTGGGCTGCCCCGTCGGGCAAATACTAAACGCAGATCGCTGCACAACTGCAAACCGATAAAAAACTAACCGTCATCGCGTCATTCCGACGAAGATCGGAATCCAATTTTGCTTCAAAAAAACAAACTCTGAAGGACCGCGCTTCCGAACGAAATTCGACCCCGGTCTCCGCCGGGGCGACGAAACTCAATTTGTGTAGAGGTCTCCCGCAGGTTTTGTGGCGGAATCGCAACCGCACTATCGGTCAGACGGTTTGTTTAAATCAATCGTCGCGCTGCTGCGCATCAATCAACAAACTGCTCAACATCAAAATATGTCGGCGTTGGCTGGAGAGGCGGCGGCGCTGAGTGTCGATGTGTTGCTTGGCGGCGTAGTACGCGCCTTGAAAGTCGCCCAATTGGGTATACACCTCGGCCAGCTGGTCGTAGAGCGCGGGCAGGAAGCCTTCGTAGCCGTAGGTATTGGCGAAGTTGATGGCGGAGAGCGCATACACCAGCGCTTCGCTGGCGTTTTGGTCCGCTAAAAGCGCATGGGAGAGCCCAAATTGCGCGCGCAAACCCAAGCGCCGAATACCCTTATTTTCGGCTAACTCATTGGCGCTGGCTAGGAGCTTGATCGCGATTTTGGCGCGTCCGCTTTTGGCAAGCGCCATGCCTAAATCCACCCACGCCTCACGCAGGGTTAAATCATCGTGCGTGCGGCGCGCGGTGCGCATTGCGCGAAAAAAGAGCGGTACGCTGCGCTTCACTTCACCTTGGGCTAGGAGCGCGCGCCCCCAGGCAGCCAGCGCTTGCACGCGTGCACGCGGATCGCCGGTGGAATTGGCTAAATCATAGGCCGAGCGGGCCACGCTTTCGGCCTCATCGAACGGTCCATCGGAGGCGAGGACGCGCGCTAACGCGGTGCGCAGCCGAACTTCTTCACTTTTGTCCTTTACGTTGGCGACGACTTCAAGCGCACGCAAAAACTCCGATTGGGCCACATCGCCCGCGCCACGAAGCGCGAGCAGTTCGCCGTGAATACGGGTAACGGCGGCGATGCGCAACGGGTTACCGCTACGTTGCGCCGCTTCGCGTTCGGCGTCGCACATGGCGCGCGCGCGTGCGGCTTCACCACGGTCTGCGCATTCCCAAATTAAGCTGGATTGGCTGGCCGTATCCTTCGCGTTCGCGGGTATCGTATAGCCTGTCACCGCATTGACGGTGTCGGGCGTGAGAACGCCGTTTGGAGAAGAAATTGACCTTGACATATGACGCTATGATACCCAAAACAGGTCAAAAGTTCAATGATCCGCGCACAAAACGCATAAATTATGCCATTTGTATTAGCATTTTATGCAACAAGCCTTTACCGCGATGCGCCCAGTGCTTTTGATGCATCCTTTTGATTTACAAGCGCTTTTTCGTCGATTTTGGTTTCAAGCCAATTGCCCAGCTCATCTATCGCAATGCCCGTCAACGCATTTATCCACTCTACGCTGTCATTTAAAGCTGGAATGTAATGAAACTCTTTGCCTCCGGCGTGGGTAAAGGTTTCTTTGCCTTCATCGGCCATTTCCTCGAGTGTTTCGAGGCAATCCGCGGGAAAGCCTGGGCAAAACACATCTACGCGGCGCGTGCCCCGTTTACCTAAGTCAGTAAGCACTTCGCTCGTGTACGGCTTTAGCCACTCGGCTTTGCCGAAACGAGATTGAAACGTAGTGAGTACCTGCGGCGCAAACGAAAGCCCTTCTTTTAATAAGCGCGCGGTTTTGAGGCACAAACAATGGTACGGATCGCCTTTGTCCAGCGAAAACTTGGGCACACCGTGAAACGAGAGCACCAGCGTATCGGGACGACCGTGGAGCTTCCAATAATCTTCCACGCGCTTTACCAGCGCTTTTATGTAGCGAGGATCATCGTGATAGCCGCGCGTGGTGCGCACGGCGGGCGCATTGCGTAGGCTCATTACGTGCCGGAACACGGCGTCGTACGTGCTCGCAGTGGTGCTGGCCGCATACTGCGGGTAAAGCGGCATCACCAAAATCCGGTCGCAGCCTTGGGCCATGAGTTCATCCATCGCTTTTGGAATAGACGGGTTGCCGTAGCGCATGCCAAGCGAGACTTTCATCGTGAGCGGATCGAGCCCGCGCACGCGCATCGCCTCGCCAAGTGCGCCTTGCAGCAATTGTGCTTGCTTCACACTCCACACCATAAGGGGCGAGCCGTCTTTGGTCCACACGCCCTCATATTTCTTTGCCGATTTAGCAGGGCGGGTGCGCAAAATGATGCCGTGCAAAATGAGTTTCCAAACGGGCGCGGGGATCTCCACCACACGCGAATCGGACAAAAATTGCGCTAAATATTTACGCACGGCGGTGGGCGTCGGCGCATCAGGCGTGCCCAGGTTTACGAGCAACACGCCGAACCGAAGCGGCGTGCCGTGTTGGAAGTTTGCAGAATTATTTTGAATAGCCATAGCCTGTATTGGAGCAGATTTGCTGTGCGATGGGCCAACAGAAGCGGGATAACCTAAATCCACATTTTTTGGGGAGATAATTGCGAAATTGCAGCGAAAATACGCCGCAAGTTTTGTAAATCGAGCGTAAATCAACGCGCGCATTCCCAATCCTAATCCGGCGCGATCAAACATCCGCTGCGTAAAAGCAACATTAAACAATTCAATGTTCAACCCCGAAAACTACGCAGTAAACGAAGCATGGATCGCGTTCCAGCTTAACACTGCGCCCATTAAAACCGTGGAGGATGGCGATTTCAATTTTGTCGCACTCATGGATGCCACGAGCCGATTCATGCTCTCCACGACGATGCTGCCCGTAGCGACAACCGATCTGTTGCTGATGCAAGCAAAAAAAATGCTCAACGACGCGCGTGCACACAAAGAGGAGCAGCCACTTACGCTGATCCTCTCCGATGATTGCCTGTATCAAAATCTTGTGAAAGAAGCCGAACGAAGAAAAATCGCGATTCTGCGCGTGCCCAGGGTGCAACTCGATCAGTTTTTGGCAGAAGAGCGAGAAATTTTCGATGAAGAATTTGGCCAGGGCGCGCAATAAGGAGTTCTGCGCAAAAACCTGCGGCGTAAAAACGGCCTTTTTAAGGAGATATCTGCTGAAAAGTGCCGTTTTTACGCCGCAGGTATTGACCTAAAACGCCGAGATTTCCCGTTGCAAATCCACAACATGCGCCCACCGGCTTAGGTTCCGTAATTGGCCATTCACTTTGGGTAGCCGCGGGTTAGTTGCGGTGTAATCGCTCCCGCGCCACTATTGGTAGCATGCAAAGCAGGTTTCCTATGACGAATTGATAAGAGCGATGAACAGCCTGCGTCACACTTTTAAGATCTAACATTAACTTCTGCACGCATTTGCGGCTAACATTCGGCTGCTATGTCTGAACCTCAACTTCCCGCGAACCCGGAGCCCAGCGCTGCCGCTGTGAATACCCCGGCGCAGACCGTGTCCCCAAACCCTTCGCCGTTGCCGCGAAAGCTTTTTCGCGACGAGGCCATCGCCCATCAGCAAGAAAAGTTTTGGGGCGAAGTATTGGCAGCACGCCCACTGCCTATCGCGTTACTCTCTACGCTTGCAATCGTTACCGCCGCAGCGCTGGGCGCGTATTTAGTGTGGGGGGAATACACCCGCAAAGTGAAGGTGACGGGCTTTCTCGCGCCGCAAGTGGGGGTGGTGAAAGTGGCCGCCCCGCAGGCGGGAGTGTTAGTAGAGCTTTTAGAAGAAGGCAAGGCGGTGAAAGCGGGCGATGTGATTGCGAAAATCACGCTCGAACGCGACCCAGGCAGTGAAGTTCGGCAAGCGGCTTTGAAGAATGAAATTGAACGTCGGCGGGAGAGCTTAAATAGCGAGCGCTCGCGGTTGGATGTGGCGCTGTTTGAGCAGGTATCCCAGGCGCAGCGGCGAGAAATGACTTCCAAACTCGAGCTCGAAGCGCTGACTAACGAAATGAGCGCGGCAGCAGAACGTGTAACAGCGCTGGAAGGTGTGGCCCAGCGTTTTGAGAAGCTTTTTAAAGAAGGCTTTGTCGGCCCGAACCAATCCGAGCAGAAGAAAGCGGAGGCACTAGAAGCCCGCACAAAACTCGAGGCCATGCGCCGTACGCGGGCGCAACTACTGCGCGATATCCAAACTGCGCAAGGCGATAAGCGCAATTTGGCGATTAAAAAAGATTCGCAACAAGGTGAGCTCGACCGGCAACTCTCTTCGCTAGATCGCGAGCGGGTGGACACCGATGACCGAGCCCGCGAAATTTTGGTGACTGCGCCCATTGACGGCACGATTGCCACGCGCAGTGTGAACCGTGGGCAAACGGTGGCCCTTGCCGCGCCGCTCGTTACCGTGCTCCCTGCACAAAACGATTTACAAGCGGAGCTGCTCGTGCCCACACGCGCGGCAGGCTTCGTGAAGCCTGGGCAGGTAGTGGCGCTGCGCTACCAGGCGTTTCCTTTTGAGCGCTTTGGGCACGCCCAAGGCACTGTGAAGGAGATCGGTCGCTCGGTATTGGCCGCTGGCGAAACGGGGCAAATGACGTTAACCGAGCCGGTATACAGAGTGGTGGTGAGCTTAGGGCAACAAACGATGAACGCGTATGGACAAGCAATGGATTTGCGCGCAGGCATGGTGCTCGATGCGGATATTCAGTTGGAAAAGCGCAAGCTCTATGAGTGGTTAATTGAGCCCATTATTGCTGCGGTAGGTCGGGCATAAAAATGGCGAAACGCGTCCCTTTAATATTGCAATCAGAAGCCAGCGAATGCGGCTTAGCCTGCTTGGCAATGGTGGCGAAATACTACGGCTACGTCACCGATTTAGCCAGCTTGCGCCGCCGTTACCAAGCCTCGCTGCGCGGGATGACGATGGCCCAAATTGTGCGTATCGGCGAATCGCTCAACCTCGCGCATCGGCCATTGCGGGTGGAAATGAGCGCGCTGGCGAACCTGCAAACGCCGGCGATTTTGCATTGGGACTTTAACCATTTCGTAGTGCTTGTCTCGGTATCAACCAGCAAGATTACGATCAACGACCCGGCGCGTGGGCGGCGGGATTTGACGCCTGCGGAGTTTTCTCGACACTTCACCGGTATTGCCGTGGAGTTCACACCCACCTCGGACTTTAAGCCCGAAGTGCAGCGCACCTCCATGAAGCTCGCAACGCTTTGGAAAAACGTAAAGGGCTTGAAGCGTACGCTGGCGCAGGTGTTCGTACTTTCGTTAGCCATTGAGTTTTTCGCGGTGTTAACGCCACTGTTGCTGCAGCTCGTGGTTGATCAAGTGGTGGTCTCAGCAGACCGAAGTTTGCTCACAGTAATCGCCGTGGGCTTCTTGCTCTTGGCGGTGGTGTACGGATCGACCACGGGCTTGCGGGGCTGGGCGGTGACGCATTTATCCACGCGCTTAAATGTGCAGTTGGTAACAAATTTGTTTTCACACCTATTAAAGTTGCCTCTCAACTTTTTCGAGCGTCGGCACATCGGTGATTTGGTTTCGCGATTTGGTTCGCTCGATTTCATTCAGCGCACGCTCACCACCGGTTTTTTAGAGGCAATGATTGACGGGGTGATGGTCATCGTCACCTTCGGCATGATGCTGCTGTACGCACCGAAACTCGCGCTCGTGGCGCTTATCGCCGCCGGGCTCTATTGCCTATTGCGGCTCGCACTGTATCGCCCGCTACGCAACGCGACCGATGAGCAGCTCGTTCATGCCTCAAAACAACAAACCCATTTCATCGAAACGATGCGCGGTATGCAAGCGGTGAAGTTGATGAACGCCCAAGGCAGCCGCACGGCGGTGTGGCAAAACGCGCTGGTGGATAACTTTAACGCCCAAGTTCGCGTGCAAAATTTGAATATTGGCGCGCGCACAGGTAACACCATTTTGTTTGGCGTGGAAAACGTGATCGTGATTTGGATGGGCGCTTTACTGGTGCTCGATAGCGCAGGTTTTACGCTCGGTATGCTGTACGCCTTCATGGCCTACAAGTTACAGTTCATCACCCGCATCGGCAACTTAATCGACAAATTTATTGAATTCAAAATGCTCGGGCTGCACTTAGAGCGCATTGCCGATATTGCGTTGGCGACTGAAGAGGAAAGAGGCGTGGATACCAACGCGATGGATGGTATTCGAGCGCTGCCTAATTCCAACTTTGAAGTCAAAAATCTCTCGTTCCAGCATGGACCGACCGAACCTTTTATTTTCAGAGATGTATCGTTTAGCGTTGCGGCGGGACAGAGCATTGCCATTGTCGGTCCCTCAGGTGTGGGCAAAACCACGCTTACAAAAGTATTGCTTGGCTTGCTCCCAGCCACATCGGGCGAGGTGTGCGCAGCGGGCATTAACATCACACAGATGGGCACCGAAGCTTGGCGCGAACGGGTGGGCGCGGTGATGCAAGACGATCAGATGTTTATGGGTACGCTCGCAGACAACATTTGCAT